>JAQTRE010000194.1 GCA_028711995.1 Dehalococcoidia bacterium
CCGAGACGCGTTTTGTCAGGGTTTCTTCGGTTAGACTTTCCTTTCTGGCCGTCCTGAAAAGAACCGGCAATGCATTCATTATTTCTTCGTTCGAGATCACATCTTCCGGTAACTTGCCGGCGCTTGTTGCCGCCAAATCAGAGAATTCACGCCATTCTTCGGAGTCATTTTCGATTTTCAACATGGCGCCGTATTTTGCCAATGTCTCTTGCGACTGCGGCGGCTTTGCCAGACCTCTTTCCAGTTTGCTGATATTTCCCGGGTCTAACTCATGGATGCGGCAAAATTCTCTTAAGGTCAGTCCTAAGTTGATTCTCTTCTGCTTAAAAAAATTGCCGAATGTTTTCGCAATCATGATTTCACCTCCCTTCTGTTGTATCATTTGATACAACAAGCAGGAGATGTCAAGAAATATTTTACTGAGAAGGCATGGCACTATGAAAAAAGCCGGCGGTTTCATAGCTTCGTTTTCACCAAGGCAATCTCCGCATCGGTAAGGCTGTAAAGAGCATAGACTAGTTGATCGATTGTCAAGGATCACGTTAATTCCCCCCCTGCGGAATCATATTAATTCCCCCCTTTGGGCTTAGAGGGGTTTGAGGTTTTGGGTTTCAGTTTTTTTCGATAGGATTCTCCTTCCATGATTAAATGGTGTGCGTGATGGCTGAGGCGATCCAGAGCGGAGTTGGCCATTACGGGATCTGGGAAAAGTGTGATCCAGTCCTGTGGAGGACGGTTGCTGGTGATAATCAGTGACGAGTTGAGGTGGCGCTCCGAGACGATTTCGTAAAAGTCTTCGGCCTGTGCCTGAGTGAGAGCCGCCAGCCCGAAGTCATCGATGATGAGCAGATCCGGGTGCAGATATTTTTTAGTTCGTTTTTCCCATGAGTGATCGGCTCTGCCGGCCAGGAGGAAACGAAAGAGTTTTACCGCCTTTGTGAAGAGGACGTCATAGCCTTTGCGGCATGCCTGGTGACCGAGGGCTTGGGCGATATGACTCTTGCCTGTGCCTGCGGGACCATAGAGGAGGACATGCTCGCCTTTTTCTACAAAGGCACAGGTGGCCAGATCGCGGATGAGCTTGTGGTTGACTTTGGGATTAAAGGTAAAATCAAAGCCTTCGAGGGTCTTTTCCTCCTCGAAGGAGGCTCTGCTGAGGCGCAAGGAGAGTTTTTTGCTTTCTCTTCTTTCGATCTCATCCTGCACCAGGAGTTGGAGGAAGTCCAGATAGCCGAGGGAGGAGCTTTGAGCTTGCTGGAGGCGGACATCCAGACTTTCCATGAAACCGCCCAGGCGCAGGTTCTTGAGCTTTCCCTGTAATTGATGATCGAAGTTCATGCGACCACCTCCTTTTCCGGGATGAAGTAGGAGGGCTCACGCAAGAAACGCATTCCCAGCAAGCTGAGTTGGGCTGTGGGAGGCGTAGTATCGGGGATTTCATCCAGGTCTCTCTCCAGGATGCGCTTGATGGCCCGGTAGTGAAGATTCCCAAAGTAGAGCGATCTTTGGGATGCCGCCTCCATGCGCTCTTTGCCGTATTTATCCGCCAGTCTGATAATGGCCTGGGCTTTACGCAGATTGCGCATGGCGTTTTCAGCCAGGATCTTGCGGACGAGGATCTGGGTTTGAGGCCCCACTTCGGCCGCCCTCTTGCGGCAATAGCTGGGAGCAGGCATGAGATAGGCCAGTTTCTCAGGGGGGTAGTCTGAGAGGTCTGTAACCCAGGTTCCGGGTCTCTGGGCTCTGGGGTGGGTTTTGATCAGCTCCGGACCGAGAAAGACCCGGACCAGCCTCTCATCCCCCCTTACCCAGACTTCTCGGCCGATATAGCGGGTGGGGAGGGAATAATAGGAGTGCTCGAAGACCAGGTGATGGTCAGGATGGACCGTGCACTCCTTCCATTGCGGGCATTGGAAGCGCTCCGGAGGCAAGGCCCTGAGATGGGGCAACTCTTCTATCCGGAACACTTCATAGGGCTTCCTCTTGGTGGTTCCGTGGAGTTCCATTCCGATCTCCTCCTTGCACCACCGCAGCGCCCGTTCATTGGCCTCCTGTACATCGCGAAAACTGCGGCCGGCCAGGAGGTGTTTGCGAACCACAGCAACGTTTCGCTCCACCTTGCCCTTGTGCTTGGGAGAGGCCACCTTGGCCGGGTCAGCCACAAACCCATAGTGCCTCTCCAACTCGGCATAGGCGCGATTCAGGGTGGGGTCGTAGAGGTCGGGTTTGACCACGCCGGCCTTGAGGTTGTCAAGGACAACGGCGGCGGGCACGGCCCCGAAGAACTCAAAGGCCCTGATGTGACAATCGATCCAGGTGGCAGTGTCCTGCCGGAAGACAAACCGCACAAATCGATGCCTGCTGTAAGAAAGACTCATGATGAAGACCCAGGCACGGCGTCTCCTCCCGCTCAGAGGATCCACCATCAAGCCCGCATAACCAAAATCCACCTGAGCCTGGCTGCCGGGCTCGACCTCCAGACGGACGCACACCGCGGGCCTCCCAAACTGAAACTGCGCCATCAGGTAACGCTTCACGCTGGGGTAGCTCACCGTGATGTTCGCCCTTTCCCTGAGCAGTCGCCATACCTGTTTGGCCGTCATGTGCTCGGCCTTGATCATCTCACTCATCCACTCCCGATGGGCAGCCAGAACATCCTGGGCCGGAGTCTTTCTCAAGGGCGAAGAACTCGCCACCCTCTCCTTGAGAAGGCAAAGAAGCACCGCCTCCTCGGGAAAGGGGCTGCTCCTGGTAATACCGGCCACCTGTGCCAGCCGGACATATTTGCGAACGCTCTTGCGATCAAGTCCCAGGGACCGAGAAATACTCTTAACGCCGGCTCCCTGGTGCCACTGATAAACAACCTCTACAATCTCGTTCATGGTGATCTCCCTTCTTGCCATCGGCTCCCTCCCCAAAAAATAGTTCTCAGGGAGATACACCGATGAAACCCTCTGGCCAAGAAGGGGGGGAATTAACGTGATCCTGGGGGGGGAAATGTGATGATCCTAACCCCGCCTAAAGGGGGGATTTATCATGACTCTCGACAATCGATCTCCGATTCGAGACGTGGGATGGCGGGGCTATCGGGATCGGCGAGAATCTTTCGGACGCGCTGGATGATGGGGGCTTTCTGTCGTGTCTCGTATATGCTTGGCTTTTTCGCCTGTTGCCGCATCTGCTTGTGCGGCCGGGATCAGGTTAGGGGTAACGATATCCGTGGCCTGTAAAAACTTCTTTACAACAGATGGCAATCTGATTTATAAATAAACTAATTCATCTACCAATGGAGGTAGAAGGAACTCGGGGACCGCCTCAACAGGCGGTCGCTGTCGTTTATAGCCTTTTGTTGTAACGCCTTGACAAATCCCTTCGCCTTCCCTCTGAACCCACAAAGTACGCAGTTACCCAGAATAGTGCCTTTTTCTTTTTTTGGAGAATGAGCACACAGTCATATTCGACAAGCCAAATGTAACGTCTTACCCCGATGTCCTTTGTGCCATGATCATAATCAAATACCTTAATTTTTTTCAAAATGTTTGCAAGTATCCATGAATAGCAGCAAGGTATATTTGATGCGAGTCTACGATCCCGTCGGGGAGGGCACTGCCTGCAAAAACTTTCTGACATTTGGTGACAACACATCTGTCTAAGATCCCTAAGTGAGCGAAGCCAAGGAGGGTGCAGCTAACATAGCAGATGGAATGCCCCTAAGGACATGCCGGTTGAGAGCTTACAGAAACCTCTATAGGGAATCCTTGACTAAGTGAAGCCAAACAACTGAAGTTACAGCCGTTATAGCAAAAAGTAAGACCGATTTTGGACTCTGATGATCTTATGGCTATAACTTGCCAAGATCTTCAATTCATTCAATTCATTAATGTTTATCGTTCATCTCACAGAGACTTCAGCAAATGGCCCTCATTGACAGGATTGATCCATCTGATAGATGCTATCAAACGCGCAATGTTAGGGTCCTTGGCAAGAGCCACCCGGACAGCGTCATCACGTGTCAGTATGATGCTATCGGCTGAAAAAGCCGCTTCCAC
>JAQTRE010000195.1 GCA_028711995.1 Dehalococcoidia bacterium
CTGCCCCAGAGTCTGAGGTCGGAATCTTGCGAGCTTCTGCCGGGCTTCAAAGCGTAATCCGGTTATCAGGGCATAGTCAAACCAGTCGGGCAAGCGCCGATCATCGATCCTCTGCATCTTTCGGACAAGGGCATGCTGCCTTTCGATATACCCCTGGTATTTGGCCTCAATCTCCACCTGCTCAACACAATCAGGGCTCAGATTCGGATTTCCATAGCCGAGGCGAGCCAATATCTGGTAATTTACCTCTGTGCGGCGCAGGAATTCGAGGGCACTGACGTTGTGTCCCACCGGGGGCAACCCGCAAGCCTGCACTTGATCGACAAGCTTTTCGGCAACCAGATAAGTTTTTGAAAGGCGCTCCAGGTCGGCAGCGATGGCATTGCGTTTGGCCTCTACCGCCTCGTAACGTGCTCTATCGATAAGCCCCAACTCGTAACCGATGGGAGAGAGACGCAAATCGGCATTATCGTGGCGCAGCAGCAGCCGATGCTCTGCCCTCGAAGTGAGCAGCCGGTAAGGCTCCGTCAACTCTTTGGTCACCAGATCATCGATCATCACCCCGATATACGCCTGATCCCGCCGGATTATCAGAGGCGGTCTTCCCTTCAATTTGAGAGCAGCATTTATACCGGCGATCAAACCTTGCCCCGCCGCTTCCTCATAGCCGGTGGTGCCGTTGATCTGACCGGCGAAAAACAGGCCTTCAATTTGCTTGGTCTCCAGAGTGCTGAGAATCTGGCTTGGCGGCGCAAAGTCGTATTCGATGGCATAGCCAAAGCGAATCATTTCGGCATGTTCCAGCGCCGGAATGGAGTGAATCATGGCCAGTTGCACATCCTCCGGAAGGCTGGTGCTCCCACCCTGCATATAGACCTCACCCGTCTCCCATCCCTCAGGTTCGAGGAATACGGGATGAGAGGACTTATCGGGGAACTTCATAATCTTGTCCTCGATGGAAGGACATGTTCGAGGGCCGGTGCCCTTTATGCTTCCGTTGAACAGCGGCGCACGATGGATATTGGCCCGGATAATCTCTTGAGTTTTCCGGTTTGTATAGACAAGATAGCAGGGTATCTGATTGCGCCAAGTCGTTTGTTCCGCCACAGGATAAATCGGATTTACTAGCGGGAAATTGCGGGAATTCGAATGAGAATCAAAGCTGAAGTAGAGGGGCGTCTCGCTCCCCGGTTGAGGGATGGTTTTTGAGAAATCGATGGTCTTGGCATCGAGACGCGGAGGAGTGCCGGTCTTGAGCCGACCGAGTTCAAATCCCAACTGCCGCAGGCTTTTGGAGAGGCCATAGGCGGCAAATTCACCGGCTCTTCCAGCAGCAAAGCTTTTCTCGCCCACAATGATCCGCCCCGCCAGTGAAGTGCCGGTGGTCAGAACAACAGTCTTTCCCTCATAGACCCAACCCGTGCTGGAAGTGAGCTTGAATATCTGATCAGGACCGTCGGTTACTTTTTGAATATCGTCAATAAGCGCTTGCTTCAAATGAAGATCGGGCTGCCTTTCCAGAGTGTGCTTCATCTCCAGGCCATAGCGTTTTTTATCTGCCTGAGCACGCAGAGCTTGAACGGCCGGCCCCTTGCCGGTGTTCAGCATTCTGATCTGGATAAAAGTTTTATCGATGTTCCGTCCCATCTCTCCACCCAATGCATCGATCTCGCGAACCAGATGCCCCTTGGCTGGCCCTCCGATTGACGGATTGCAGGGCATAAGAGCTATAGTATCGATATTCATGGTCAGGAGAAGAGTTTGGCAACCCATTCTGGAAGCCGCAAGGGCAGCCTCACATCCAGCGTGTCCGGCGCCGACAACGATGACATCGTATATCATGGCATCATCATTCTAACATTATTGAGGGTAACGAAAAAGGTGAAACGAGGTAGACTCATCGCGCCGCCCCTATCGATCACAACCACTCAGAGGGGAATCTTATTCAGGTTGCTTCCAGGCTACTTGTGGCACTCCGTGCCACACTTGCACGTTCAGCAGGGTTTCAGCAGACACACCGTCCCTTCAGGATTGTTGTTGACCTGCCATTCGCATGTGGAATCCAGAGAGGGAATTTCCGCCAGGAAATCAGGAATAAGCTTATCCCAAGAGATATCGCCAGAGACGCCATCCGCCGTGGGCCATTCCCCATTGGTATCATGGTAGCCGGAAATTGCCACCTGTATGGCATCCCTCTGAATCTCGCAAGCAGTTGGAGTCTGGGTAGGAGTTGGAGTCGGCGATTCTGCTGGAGAAGGCGTTGGGATAGCGGTAGCCGAAGGTAATGGCGTATTTGAAGGGGTCGGCGTAGGGGTTTCGGGAGGCATAGTCGAAGGTGTGAGCACAGGACTGGATACGGTTGATATTGGCAAATCATCAGAGTCATTGCACCCTATCGCCAAGATCACTACCACAAGCAAAACAATAACAATGACGGGTTTTTTCATCTCTTCAAACTCCTCAACAGGATCAATATAGTCTATTCTTCATGCCGATGGCCGAGCGGCATAATACTGAAGAAACCCCCAGCAAATCAATTGGCAACAGCCGCCGCAATAGCCACAGCGACGGTGAGAAAAGCGAAAGTGCCATGCCATTTGGCCACTGATCTATCTATCCACCCACGGTGGATAGATAGACCTCAGGCAGCAGTTAGAAAAGCCAGGACTGCAGTCGCGATTACCAATGACGTTTCCATCTTTCCTCCTTTTGGCGGGAGCGAGGGGAGTCGAACCACCACGAGCATCAAAGATACCCGCCAACGGTTTTGAAGACCGCGAGCACCACCGGGCACCATTCGCTCCCTAGATTCAAATTCTAACCTTTCCAAATGTAGAAGTCCACAAATTGGCGATATTTTGCTGACGCCATCATCAAGATAGTTGTATGCTATAATGGTCGCCAAACGAGGCACGAGGCTCTAGAAAGGTTCAGATTACAACAGAAAAGGAGGAGAGGAATGTTCATCGTCAAGGCAATAATGCCCAAGGTTCAATCCGAGCCCGGCACACTCGAATACACCCTCAACCGGGGAGAAAAGAATACCGGCTGCTTTTTCATCTATGAAAAATACACCGACCGAAAAGCGTTTGATGCTCACACGGCCACACCGCACTTCCAGGAGTTGTCCAAGAAATTGGGGGGCTTGGTGGATGGAGCCCCTGATCTGGAGTTCTTTGAACAAATCAGCGCCATCAAGCCGAAGTAGGGAGGGGAAAGGAGACTTTAATCGGATGGAAGCGCAAAGGGGGTGCTCCCCTCAGGCTGCGTCATAACGCTTGGTGAATGAGCAGATGCCCACCGACTTGCATGCCAACCGATGAGTTGTGCAGTCTGCTCGATCCACTTGTTAGCCGCTTGTCGTTACCTCAGTGCACAAGCAGGAGCATACGTGTAGAACATGTCAGCACAAGCACCGCGACCGCGCTTTGGATAGGACGCACTCGAAATTGAGCGTTGCAGCGCGCTCTCAGCCCAGCGCCGCACTTGGTCCCGCTCACCCACGTAGCGTTCCGAGTCTCCAGTCTCGAGTTCCGCATGGCGGCGGAGGAAGAAGGCAACGAAATCAGCAACCTGCAGCAACGGAACATCCCGTGAGTCCGCGAAATAGGGAGCGTCCACAATCTGGTCAAGTTGGTCCTGCTTCTGGCTACGGTTGTAGTAGGTATCCGTCCACAAGGGTGGGTTGAGGATGAGCTCAGTGAAACAGGTCTGTTCACGCTCCTCGTTGTCCAGAATAAGGACGGTATTGCCCTTGTTCTTGTCATGGCCCTGATGCGCCTTCTGGATTGCCAATGACAAGTGGAGGCCCATGAACCGCCAGAGCGTATTCACGTCAGCGAAGCGCTCATCCGCGATGAACTCCGAGCAGAACTTGCGCTTGTCGACCATACAGTAAACCACCGAGTGCTTGCGCGCATCCAGCCACTCAAAGATAGAAGTAACAATCGTCGCC
>JAQTRE010000196.1 GCA_028711995.1 Dehalococcoidia bacterium
ATCCTGGAAATCCCCCTGAAAAGGGGTTATTCAGAGAGCGGAACCACGGAAAACCCACACTTCGACGTTATTTTATTGAGGGAATTCCGCTGAATTTATTTTTCGACGGACTTGATCAGAGGTTCCCATATATAACGATGGTATTGTGGAAACGTCAGGCTTGGGTTTTTGGCAGCATCCTATCACTGGGTCAGGAAGCCCCAGTATTTCATGGATGATGGAGGCAGGTCCGAATGTGGACGATAAGGACCATGCAGATGAAACAAACTGCGAGTGATCGAGTTCAAGAGGATCGCTTGCCAGACCACGGTACTTCGAGAAATCAAGTCTTTGTGTCACCGACAGTATTGCGACTTGGGTGGTTCCGGCAAATGACACTGCCTTTGGGGAACGCTGCCCAGTTTCTGCACGAAAATGTGACTGCCGACCAAGATGACACAGCGAACTCCTCCGCTCTTTACCAATTCTTTACCCAACAGCACCTTCAAAGTCTTGACAACTATATCGCATGGGTCCACACTGGGATCACCCATAGGCCAAGGAAAACGACGGATGAGCATTGGGTTCGGGCTAGTTGAATTGGAGAATCAGATTAAAGATAGTGGAATAGACTAAAAGGAGGTGGGTAATGGCAGATTTCATGGCAATCCTGGGCAAAGGCGCCTTCGTATTGGGCGTGATCTTCGCCATCTTCGGTGGCATTTGGGGAGGCACAGCCGCACCGACTAACGACGGGGTGATCATTGTACTGCTGATCGCGGGCATCCTCATTGGCATTCTTAACATCACTGCCAAAGAGGCCACACCGGTACTGGCGGCTGTCATGGCCCTGCTCATCTTAGCCATATGGGGTTATTCACCAGCCTTCCAGCCTGTTACCGATCTATCGCAAGGGCTAGCGGAAAATGTGGTCGGCGTAGTCGTCGCCTTTGGCATCCTTATGGCTCCGGCAGCGATCATCATTGCCGTCAAGGCGGTAATCGCCACAGCCGGTCCGGGAGACTAATCACTGAGCGACGGATACCTCAGAGAAGAGCATATACCATGCGATGCCCTCTTGGGTAACCTTGCTAACGACTGATTTGGCTAGCTTTCTCATCAAGGGGTGGGCCAAGGTGGCCATCACCGTTCCACCCCTTATCTTGGCTTGAGAGTAACTACTTTAGCCAAATCGGTGGTATGATGGTGGGCACGCCATCCGCCCCCGGTTCGGTTTCTCTGCCTCTTTTGGTTCCCGTTTTATCTGACGGTCTGAATTTTGGCTCTCGGAAATCTGCTCTCATCCTCATCTTTTCTGACGGATACTGACGACGAGTTTTCGCTGGATTGATCCTGCCCCGGGTTGTTGAGTTTGTATCCTACCCCCCTCTCACAGACAATCAGCGCAGGCTCTAGGGAGTCATCTCCAAGCTTGGCGCGGAGACGTTGGATATATACCTTGAGATAGTCGTCCGCATCGCTGAAGTCTGAACCCCAGACCTTTTGCAGGAGCACCTGTTGGGGTATTACCCTGCCTGCGTTTCTCGCCAGCACACAAAGCAGGCTATATTCTGTGGGGGTCAGTCTTACCTCTGCCCCATCCGATAGCACTTCGTGAGTGTTAAAGTCGATGGCGACGTTCCCAACAGTGAGCGGATCCTCGCCCTTATCTAAGGTTGGCATTGTTGATCGGCGTAGCACGCTTTTCGCCCGCGCCAGAAGCTCGACGTGGCTGAATGGTTTGGTGATATAATCATCAGCACCCAGTTCAAGACCTTTAACCTTGTCATACTCGTGATCCCTTGCGGTCAACATGACAATAGGCGCATCGGAGAAACGGCGGATCCGGCGGCACACCTCAAAGCCATCAATATCAGGAAGCCCGATATCCAGAATGATGATGTCGGGGAACTCCGTTTCCATAAGATCGATTGCAATGAGACCCTGGTTACAAGAGACAATCTGGGCCTCACTCCAACGCAACTGGAAACACAGAGAAATAGCCTCGGCTATTTCCGGATCATTTTCGATGATCAGCACTTTCATCGGTCATCTCCCATTGAATCGCTGGATTATTTGCTGGCAGCTCATTGATAGCGCCGGGACTAAAGTAAAGGTGCAGCGTTTGGTCAAACGGCACTGTGTCGTATTCGGAATTCAGTAGTCACCTGCTCATGGCAGAGATGCCTAGAGTTGCAAGGCTGGGAATTGCCTGAGCCTTCTGTTCGATGTCCGACCTTATGGGGCAACACATCTCTCGCCTCACGAAAATCTCCTCATGGCAGTTGTCCGGTTGCCTTTAGATAGAGCATGATCGAATTCACTCTGGGGTCTTTGGAATCGGTGACGTTGCTGAGTTTGCTGTAGATGGCGTTGATGTGACGTTCAATAGTTTTGGGATCGACACACAGCATCTCGGCGATGGTTCCATTCCGGTAGCCTTTTGCCATCCAGCTTAGAACTTCCAACTCCCTATGACTGAGTTCCTTGAGGAGAACGGTGTTGGCCTCAGTGTTGCTGATCAGGCCTTCCATGACCACCGAGTCCAGAATGACCTGGCCCTGGGTGACCGAATGAACGACTTGGGCCAGCTGTCCGATTCGATCGATGGAGTGTTTCAGTAAAATGGCACATCCTTTGGAGCTTCTTCGCGTAAACTCTCGCAGGTGCTTGATTCCTTGGATATCATAAAGGGTCGAGAGGATAACAATCCCAATGTCGGGGAACTGTTCACGAATGATCACCAACTGCTTGACGGTGCTGGGCTGTAGCATTTTGATGCCCAGAAGAAGAGCATCCGGTTGTGTTGCTGCCAGCATGGAGAGGATAATGTCTACCGTTGCACTGCTGGAAACCCCCATAACCTCGATCGTGGTCTCAGCCGGGAATGCAGACTTGTAGGCCTCCTGCAATATCTCCTGTTCCTCAACGATGTACAACTTGATTTTCTTAGGGCTGACCGCGGTACTGTCGTTCAGTTTGTCGACCACTGTTGGCGATTGTACAGCATTCATCAGATATCCTCCTTTTCAGGCCAAGATGGCAACTGGGGAAACACATAATCAGTAGTCGGGAGCTTCTCGTCATAAAATAGAGGTTGTCCCGTCCAATCGTTTTTCACCACATCACACCTGCATCTTCCATCCCTCACGTTTAACCCTCTCTTCTTCGCGTCTGAATAGCTCCTAGCGACGTGTATGGTCCTGCGATATTGCTGTCCTTTAGATACTGAAGAAATCCCGGCGTTTCCCGCTGCATTTCAACATCCACACACATTACGATACATCTGTGGGTTAAGATTGACGAACGGGAGACCCCTCTTGTTTTTGTAGCTGTATGGAGCTTACGGTTTGGGGGTTGGCCCGGTGCTGGGGGGATCACCTGAGGTGGAGGTGTGCCTGAAATATCTGTGAGTGATCAGAATCACGCGCTGATGGCTCGCGCCAATGATGAATTTGGGGAGGCTCAATGAAAAGTGGCGGAGGAAGACCTTGTACCATGGTGAGATCAGTCAGGGAAACTGGACACCCTCTTCTGCCAATGAGGGTCTACCCCCAGATCTTCTTGGGGAAGACCCGGTAGTGGTATCCATCATATCAATGTAGAATTTACCCATCTAATACACGCACATCGATGCACGATGTGTCGAACATTAAACGGTCTAGGTGCGAAAAAACATACTTCGCATCGGTATAAATACTCCGATAAAGGCAAACCACGAGAAATCGTGGGACGCAAAGCCACGGGTCTAAAGGCATTAACGCCTATGATCGCCGGGCCACCGAAGAGGTAATACTCTATCTCTAGAGGTATTGTTCTGTCTCTAGCCCAACTTCCGCAGTTTCGAAGCTGACAGGTGCTTCTCCCGAACGTAAAGTTGGTACTACATTGCTTTAATTTTCATTCGCTGAGGGAGGTGCAGCCCAAGCATCTGGAGGAGAACTGCCT
>JAQTRE010000197.1 GCA_028711995.1 Dehalococcoidia bacterium
CCAGGCCATCTTGCTCCAGATGCTTGGATTACATCTGCCCCAGAGAATGAGGATTTACAAAAATGTAGTGTAGACTTTACGCTCGGGAGAACCACCTCCCAGATTCAAAACTGCGGAAGTTGGGTTAGCGACCATAGAATCTTTTTCGGACGTTGTTGCGTCCAATGTACACCACAAAAGAAAATGTATCTTGCGAGACGCTTTCTCCCACTGATTCTGGTGAGCCTGTTAGTTTGGACAGGGTGTTCCGGCGGGTCCAAAGATGATTCCAAGAACGCAACACCCACCTCCACACCGGCGACATCGGCCACTCCCGCACCCAGTTCGACCCCGCCCTCAACCCCGGTGTCCATATCAACCCCAACAGCAACCACCCAGACCCCGGCAAAACTGGTAGCGGTCATTGGTGATATCCGACCCAATCCTGCCCAGGCCAACGCTGATGTAACCTTTGAGGGCAGCGGTGAGCGAGGAGAAATCAAGAGCTATCGGTGGAGCATCCAGGGGTCCGGCGCGATCGCCTATTCGGCATCCTTTACCAGTTCCTCAGTGACGGAGAAGCCTGGCACCTATGTGATCACGCTTGAAGTTCAAGATGCCAATGGACTATGGTCGCCGAAAGCCGAGCGCGTGTTGACGGTGCTGCCGATACCGCCCAAGCCGGATTTCACCTGCCCGTCACGGTATGGCAAAGCCCCGTTTACGGTGGAATTCCACGGAGCTGCCAGTAGAGAGGTCGCCATCTGGGCATGGGACTTCGGGGATGGAAGCAGCAGCGATCAGCAGAATCCCAGCCACACGTATGCGAAAGGGGGCATCTACACGGTGAGTTTGACCACTTCAAACGAGGGCGTCTCGGCCACGGAAACCAAACCGGACCTCATTGGAGCCGTCGAGGTGGATTATGTCACCAGCATCGTGAGAGATTACGCACCGCTTGAAATCAATTTCACTAACCTGTCGAAGGGAGTTACTTCGGGCTGGAAATGGGACTTCGGTGACGGGCGGACCAGCAGCGAAAAGGACCCCACCCACACCTATGACAACCCGGGAGCCTATGCGGTCACTCTCAAAGTTACCGTTCCCACCGGTGAGGAGTTTTCAACCGCAGAGCCCATTTACATCCGGGTGCTGAGTCATGTCCCCGCTGCCGAATTCTCCTACGGTCCTACGGTTGGGCTCTATGTGCCTCTCCGGTTCACCGACCTCTCAACGGGGGATATCACGTCATGGTCGTGGAATTTCGGGGACGGATACACCAGTTCCGAACAGAATCCCAGTCACACTTACGGCTCTCCTGGAACCTATTCCGTAACCCTGAGTGTGATGGGCCCGCTGGGAAGCGATTACAGACAGAAATCGATCACCATCGATAACTGACCGCCTCATCTTCATTCCTGGATTTATCCACGCTTTCCACTTGTTCGGTCCCATCTCGCAGTCATTAATTCTATCTTGATTAACCGGCTCCCATCGCCCGCTGAAGCCCGTTATTCCAGGCATCCGCCGCCTCTTCCAGCGGTAGATCGATGATTCCTTTGATCGAAAGGCGCTTGCCTCCGGCAACACCCAGTTTCAGAAGCGGGATTTCCTGCTCCGCGGCAAGTTTATGAAGCTTCTTCAAATTGGCTGCTTCCGCGGAGATTACGATCCTCGATTGCGTTTCTCCAAAGAGAGTGGCATCGAGCCGTGAACCGATCTTTAAATCGCCTTCAAAGCCGATATCCCCAGCGATGCAGCTCTCGGCCAGCGTCACTGCCAGACCGCCGTCGGAGCAATCGTGCGCAGACTTGACCAACCCCTGACCGATAGCCGAAAGCAGACACTCCTGAAGCCTCTTTTCAAACTCAATATCGATAGAAGGCTTTCCGGCCGCCTTTCCATGAATAGTCTCCAGATACTGGCTGCCCGCGAGATCATTTCCGTTTTGGCCCAGCAGAAGAACCACATCGCCCTCAGATTTGAATGACATGGTGCAGCGTTTCTCTATATCCTCGATCAGCCCCAGCACGCCCACAACCGGCGTGGGGTAGATCGATTGGCCCCGGGTTTCATTGAAAAGGCTGACGTTCCCGCTGATCACCGGAGTGCCCAGAGTCTCGCAGGCGACGGACATGCCGCGAATGCACTGCTCAAGCTGCCAGTAGATATCCAGCCGCTCCGGATTGCCGAAGTTGAGGCAGTCGGTGAGGGCCAGCGGTTTGGCTCCGGTGCAAACCACGTTCCGGGCCGCTTCCGCCACCACAATCTGACCTCCGATGTGGGGATCAAGGTAGCAAAGCCGTGCATTGCCGTCGATGGCCAGGGCAATTCCCTTGCCGGTTCCCTTAATGCGCAGCACCGCCGCATCGGCTTGACCGGGTGCCACCACCGTGTTGATCTGCACCTGATGATCGTACTGGCGGTAGACCATTTTCTTGCTGGCGATATTGGGAGAGGCCAGCAATTTAAGCAAAACCTCAGCGGCCTGTTGAGGACTTATATCCGGGATAGAGCTCAAGTCGAGCTTCTGAACCGCGTCCTGCCACTCTGGCCGAACGCCTTCCAGACGATAGAACGGCGGATTGGTCAGGAGGCTAACCGGAGCCTCGGCCACCACCTTATCGCCTTCCTTGATGCGGGCGATGCCGTCATCGGTGACATGCCCGATGATATCGGAGCGCAGATCGTAGTGATCGAAGATGGCCTTGACCTTGCCCTCGTAGCCCTTCTTGACGATGACGATCATCCGCTCCTGCGATTCGGAGAGCATCACTTCATAGGGCGTCATCCCCTCGGCGCGGCGCGGCACCTTCAGCACGTCGATCTCCAGACCCCTGCCGCTCTTGGAAACGCTTTCCACCGAAGCGCTGGTGAGCCCGGCTGCACCGCAATCCTGCATTCCCACAATCCAGCCGCTATCCTTAAGATCCAGGCAGGCTTCAATGAGCAGCTTCTCCAGGAAAGGATTGCCCACCTGAACCGTCGGGCGCAACTCGCGCTCGTCCTCAAAGGTTCGGGAGGCCAGACCTGAAGCTCCGTGGAGTCCATCGCGTCCGGTATCCGAGCCGACAAGCATCAGCAGATTTCCCGCACCACCCGCCTGCGCCGATACCATCTTCGAAGTCTCCAGAAGCCCCACGCACATGGCATTGACCAGGGGGTTTTCGGAATAACAATCGGCGAAATAAATCTCTCCAGCCACATCGGGAATGCCCAGGCAGTTGCCGTATCCGGCGATACCGGACACCACACCGTTGAACAGGTGACGATTGCGAGGCACGCTCAAAGGACCGAAGCGGAGCGAATTCAAAAGGGCAATGGGCCGCGCTCCCATGGTGAAGATATCCCGTACGATTCCGCCGACACCCGTAGCCGCCCCCTCATAGGGCTCGATCGCCGATGGGTGATTGTGAGACTCTACCTTCATCACGATGGCCAGCCCATTGCCGATATCCACCGCGCCGGCATTCTCTTCGCCCACCTCGGTGACGACGCGAGCGCTTTTGCTGGGAAAAATCTTCAAGAGAGGCTTGGAGTGTTTATAGCCGCAGTGCTCGCTCCAGAGCGATCCCAGCATGCCCAGCTCGACGATGCTGGGTTCCCGCCCCAGCTGTTTCAGGATCAACTGGTACTCCTCTTGGGAGAGGGCTACAACGTCTAAATCTTTTTGAGTGATCGGCATAATTGGCTCCTTTTGAATATCTCCCGACAATATGTCATTCCCGCGCAGGCGGGAATCCACATCACCGCGCAACCCTTTCTAAACCCCCTCGATCCCCCGAGCTTCAGGATGCAATTGCACATTATCATTGAGAGGGATGATGGTCTTGATGGTCAGCCGACCATCGTCATAGTAGATTATCTCATCTACCAGCAAACGCAGCAAT
>JAQTRE010000198.1 GCA_028711995.1 Dehalococcoidia bacterium
TCGGACAGTGGTCAGGACGCTCAAAATCGAGGCGATATCCTCCGGATACCATTCCAGCGGGGACGCTCGGCCGGAATGGACCCGGAATACGCCGGGACGCCTGAGCGGGACAGCCCGGTTTCCGGCTGAAAAAACGGTTTCGTTCCTCTCGATTCCGGGGAGATTGGCGGTATTGTCTGGCGACAACAAAGACCCCCATGTCATCTCGGGAATCTCTTTGGATGATGGCGAGCAAGCTGCGAATCGAGGCTATATCCAGGTACTGCTATATCGGTGGGAACGCTTGCAGATACCGGCTTTGGATCGGCGTCGTATCGGTCGAGGAGCAGGTGATAGAATCACCGTAACGCTTGATTGATTCAGGTTGGCCCAAACACCGTTACCGAGTAACACTCAAGATACTGTGCGGGCGATCCCACGAATCCGGCAGATCAGGTAGAATAGAGATTACAAGAGAAGAAGTTGTCTCATGGTGGCCAAATTGATGCTGCGGTTATGCACATAAGTCAACTACAGCGATTGTATCAACCCTCACCCCAGCCACGCATTTTGCCGGATCGGAAGATAAATGCGGCTTCGCTAAGAAGGCGATTCATGTCAGGAATCCGAAGACGGACTGTCGGGGTGATAGATATCCAGTAGATAAGTATGCCATAGCATTAATCCATTGAAAAGAACATATCTCCGACCAACCCCTACCTATATAAGTGATTATTGGCTGTGATTTAACGAAAATCTTCTGGTCAAAACACCCCAGTTAAACCCGAAAGCCATACCCGGTTTTACCAAGTATGGCTTCCATCTCTTAGCGAACAGCCCAAGAATATCATGAGCTATGATGCATATTGTACAGGCCATAATTGACTGCTACAATTATTCAGAGAATGGGTTATGGGCTAGAGGACGAGGCTAAAACACAGTTCAAAGGTTCTGCCTATTGTAACCTCAGCTCCACCTATGACTCCAAGCGCCACCGAAGAACCCAGGGTTTAACCACTCAGTTTAACCGAAGCGCAACATACGAGTTGGACAGAATTATCCTGCGATCCAGTCCAGAGGTCCGTTCTGATCATATGCCTTAAGCGCATCCTCCACTTCGATGAACTGCGTGTACCGCTCTGTCATGGCCAAAGTGGAATGGCCCAGCAACAGCCTGAGCCCCTTCATGTCGTGCGTATGCTTCAGGCTGATCGTAGCACCCGTATGTCGTAGTTTGTGCACGGATCCCCGGACATGTTGAAGCCCGGCATCCCTTTTGAGGCGGCGGAATATCTCCTGGATGCCGTGCTTTGTTAACGGCCTCCCCTCCTCTGTGATCCATAGTGCACCGTGATCTGCCAGACTTGAGCGCAATCCCAGATAACGCCACAAGGCTTTCTTCGTCTGAGGCCCAAACCCCACCCAGCGGCCTTTGCCCATCTTGCCTTTTTTCACCAGTGCCCGTTTCTTTTCGAGATACACATCTGCTACTTCGAGCGAGGTGAGTTCTTCCAACCGAACAAAGCTCTCCAAGAAAAACGAGAGCACCGCTTCGTTCCGTGCTGCCAACATCCTCTGTCGCTCGGTCGTCGCCGTACGCCAGCTATGCTTAATGACGTCAAACATCAGATTGATGTGTTCCGGTCGCCAGGGCTCGACGGGCGGGTCTTTGGGAGCCTTCATCCTGATTCCGTCCATCGGACTCTGCTCCAAGAAGTGTTCCTCTTCCACCATCCAAGTGAAGAAGCGTTTCAGGCAACGGTAGTAATGCCAAGCGTAATTGTCGCCACGCCGGAACTTCCGTCGCGTGCCGTTATTTGCCACAACGACATCCGGGGTGTGAGTGAGATGGTGAAAGAATGCTTGAATGTCTCGTTTGCCAACGAGACGAGGGTCGGTTAATTGCCCTTCGCCCGTTGCCCAGCGCACAAAAGAGCGAATGCGACCGTAGTAGTATTCGACTGTGTTGTTCTTGACTTGTGTTTCTAGATCAAGCTTGAATCCCTCAAGTAGCCATTCCCACGTTCCATTTTGCACCATGACGTTTTGGGGAGCCCGCCCGGTGCAGGTCGTTTAGACCAGCTTCACCTCGTATCTATTTCCTCAGCCCATGCAGGTTGTCTAGAGCCACCGCTTCGAATCTGTGGAGCGGGAGACGGGATTCGAACCCGCGACACCCTGCTTGGAAGGCAGGAACTCTACCACTGAGTTACTCCCGCTAGAACCATGGTTTCAAGACAGCAGTACTTATTAAAGCTCAGGAGAAAGCCATTGTCAACATTCTGCAATCAAGGCCGGATATACTGCACAAACCGCTGCACGGAGTTCGATTCAAACGGCCAGTTCCAAGTCTTATCGATTGCCCCATAATCTCTCCAACAGAAACTACGTGTATTTACCATCTGAAACCACCACTAGTATCTCGGGAATAGGGGCCTACCCAGAGACCCCCCGGATCAAGAGACATCTGTTCTCGACTTGTGTATACTAGGAAGAAAATGGAGACGACTCCCGTATCCACCCCCGTGCCTGTACCCACTCCTGAAACTATTCCTGCGCCACCGCCCAAGTGGTTCAAGAAATGGGAAAATCTGGCTGCCATTGGACTCGCGCTTCTGGTGATGGGGCTTCACTTTATCGTCATCAACAATCCCCACGACATGGTGCTGGATGAGCAACACTACGTCCCTGAGGCAAACCGAATCCTTGATGGGGAAGACCTGCAACGTCTGGAGCACCCCCCCCTCGGCAAACTTTTGATCGCAGCCGGGATAGAGATCTTTGGTGATAATGCCCTAGGCTGGCGCTTTTTCCCCGTAATGTTCGGCACGGCCTCGATTATTCTCTTTTATCTGGTTTGCCAGAAACTGACTCGCAGACGATATGTTCCCCTTCTGGCCACATTCCTTTTCGCCTTTGAAAACAGCTCTTTTGTCCAGTCCGGAGTGGCCATGCTCGACGTTTTCATCGTCACGTTCATGCTGGCTGCCTTCCTGCTCTATCTCCGCGGATGGTATATCTCTTCAGGCGTCGCTCTCGCCCTCTCTGCCCTGGTGAAATTTTCCGCCGCCTCCGCCGGCATCGCTATCTTTCTGCATTGGATATTTACTCGCCGGAAACCAAAACAAGACGGGATCAAGTTTTTGATCGCAGCCCCAGTTGCCTATATGGCCCTGATGCCCTTGGGAGATTATCTAGCCACCGGCGACCTTCTTTATCCCTGGGACCGGATTCACTACATGGTCACCACCATGTCCACTCTGACGTTCTCTAACGTGACAGCAGGTAATGCCAGCTACCCCTGGGAATGGGTCTGGTCCCCAGAAGGCATGGCGTTCTGGTACACTCCCTCGTATATGAGCGGCATCAACTGGACGCTGTGGGCCCTTATCATTCCATCGATGGCCTTTGCGATCTATGGGGCGGTCAAACGCAACTCCCTTTTGCTTTTCGCCAGCCTCTGGTTCGCCGCCACTTATCTGGTCTGGTTCCCTGTTTGGCTGATCACTGACCGAATCATGTTCAGATTCTATTTTTATCCCACGGTCGGGGCAGTCTGCCTGGCGCTTGGATTTGCCCTATCCCAAATCATGAGTCTCGCTGCACGGCAAACCAGCCAAAGAGTTATCTGGATAATCACCGGGGCAGTCGCCACATGGCTGATTGCCAATCTGGTGATATTTGTATTCATGTCCCCGCTGCTATGATTTCAAAGCGCCTTCCCGGCTATGGCAAACAAAACGATATATGGCGTCCCTGCAAAAAGCCGGTATCGGAATTCTGATTGAGTCACCCTGATATTATGCTGCGAAGTTTAAAGTCTGAGTGAATCGGCTGGCGGGTCGAATTTAGCGCCAAAACAAGCGCCAA
>JAQTRE010000199.1 GCA_028711995.1 Dehalococcoidia bacterium
GACGGAGAGATCGCTGAGAACGCCAACCAGGGCCCAGTGATCGAGGTTCCGAAGGCAGACCCGCAGACCGGAGAGGTTGTCGAACCAGAGAAAAAGCCCGACCCGTTTTAAGTAGATACCTTTTGAGAGGGGGTTGGCACTCTGTAAACTAGGGCGTACGTCAGGAGCGAAAGCACCACCAGCCCCAAAAGGAAAAGATCATGAGCAAATTGAGATTGTTAGACCTCTTTTGTGGAGCTGGAGGAGCAGCCAAAGGATACCAAAGGGCAGGTTTCTACGTTGTGGGCGTTGATATAAAGCCACAACCACACTATTGCGGGGATGAGTTCTATCAGGCTGACGCCCTCACCTATCCGCTTGAAGGGTTCGGCGCTTACCATGCAAGCCCACCGTGCCAAGACTACGCAGTCACCCGATCAATCCCAAACAGGGATAGCAGCAGATATCCGAGACTTATTGACCCAATCAGAGAGAGGTTTAAGGCCAGTGGAAAGCCTTATGTTATCGAGAACCCGCCTCCAGCTCCGTTGTGCAATCCCTTGATGTTGTGCGGGTCAATGTTCGGCCTGAGAACCCGGAGGCATCGCCTGTTTGAGTGCTACCCGCCGATCTACTTCGCCCCAATGTCCTGTAACCATTCCGGGCGCGTTAAGAAGCCGGGGAACGGGAAAAGCCTGAACATCTACATCAAAGATAGTGATGACTGCAACGTGACCGTGGCTGGTCACTTGTTCAGCTTGAAGGCTGGATCAAAGGCATTAGGAATCGACTGGATGAGCCGTGACGAGTTGGCAGAGGCAATTCCACCACCCTACACCGAGTTCATAGGAAAACGACTGATGGAGATTCTATCATGATTGAAATCAAGGCGCTTGCAAGTAGCAGCGCGGGGAACTCCATCCACGTGACCGACGGGCGATACCCTATTTTACTGGACGCTGGTATATCCATTGACCGCATACGTAAAGCCCTCGACTTCCAAGTCTCATCTTTGAGTGGAGTTCTGATTACCCATCTTCATTCCGATCATTCCAAGTCGGCCAAGAAGCTCATGGAGGCGGGCGTCGATGTATTCATGAGTCAGCCTACGGCAGAGGCACTTAAACTGTCAGGACACCGGCTACACATCGTTTCCGATGGGCAACTATTCAACGTCGGCACTTGGGCAGTCAAGGCTTTTGCGGTTGAGCACGACGTCGAGGTGGCCCTCGGTTTTTTCATGGCATCCCGTGGAGAGACAGTGCTGTATATCACGGATAGCGGATATGTGCGGCAAAGATTTTCAGGAGTGAATTATTTACTTATAGAAGCGAACTTCGATGAACAGCTTATCCGCGAGAACGTCGCCGGCGGAGAGGTAGACCGATTCGTCAAGCGCCGCACTTATGCGACCCATATGTCGATCAACAGGGTGCTTGATTTCCTCCGCGCCAACGATATGAGCCAATGCAGGGAAATTTGGCTATTACATCTGAGCGATGCCAATAGTTCGGAAGAGGAGTTCAAAAGAAAAGTGCAAGAGGCGACCGGAATAGTTACCCGGATCGCTTGAAATAAAGGAGGAAGGAATTGGAACCAACAACAGAGAAGACCGAGCAATACCTAAAGTACACATTCACATCGGAAGAGGTTGCAGATATGAGCCAGAAGATGGCCCAGGCGGTCGATCAGATGGACTCAGCCCAGAACCAAAAGAAGTCAGTGGTCAAACAATTGGATGCACGGATTGCCGAACATGAGGCGATAGTCAAGAAGAACGCGGTCAACATCCGCCAAGGATGGGAGATGCGGAACATCAAATGCACGATACGCCGGGATTTCGAGAAGGGGACCTACAAAGTGAACCGCGACGACACCGGCGAGCTCATCATTGATCGTCTCTTGACCGAGGGTGAGCTTCAATTGCAGATGGTTCACGGCAATTAAAGAGTAAATATGACCAGCACACAATGGGAAACCCCGCAGAGCTTTTTCGATGGGTTGAATGAGGAATCGTAATGACATTTGAAGGTGCAAAAGACGGCAAGCATTATTGGCTGACCCCTCGAGATCTCATGGCCGAACTCGATGCGGAACATCATTTTAATTTCGATCCTTGCCCGTACCCGAAGCCATCCGGCTTCGATGGGCTGACCACTGAATGGGGATCCTGTAATTATGTTAATCCTCCATTTGGAGCAATCGTCTATGAGGATGGTAAGAAGCGCGGGGCTACGGCATGGGCAAGGAAGGCCATAGAGGAATATCGGAAAGGTAAGAAAGTGGTCATGGTCTATCCTATCGACAAGTGGGTGTTGATGTTACTGGATGCTGGGGCAAAGGTCCGAAACTTGGGGGATGTGAAGTGGTGCGCGATAGAGGATGGATCTCGAGGGAAAGGGACAGGACGTTGGATTGCCGAATTCGTGTTAGACCCTTCGGGGGAATCTTAAAAGGAGGAAGCCTTGGGAATGGTAGGGGCCCGAAAGGGCCCCACAAGGCAAGAGGGATGGAACTTAAAGCAGCGCAAGCACTATCAAACGAAATCGTTGAAATCCTCAAGCCGCACTGTAAACAGATCATGGTGTGCGGCTCGATTCGCAGAGAGCAACCCTTTGTCCATGATATTGATATCGTGCTCATCCCCGGCAATCAAGGGGCTCTGTTGATGGCCCTGGAGGGCCTGGGCGAGAAAATGAAGGGCGGCCCGAAATTAGTCCAGCGCCGGTATAAGGGCCAGCAGGTAGATGTCTACATTGCCGATGAAACGACCTGGCCGACGCTGGTGCTAATAAGGACCGGGAGCAAGGAATTCAATCGTATGCTCTGTGCGAGAGCGAAACAACAGGGCAAAATTCTACACGCGGACGGATCAGGGATTGAGCGAGTAGCGGGCTGTGATAGAGAAGAGAGGATCATCCCGGAGACAGAGGCTGATATATTTGATCTACTCGGACTCCCTTACGTCGAGCCGAAGAAGAGGGGTTGAGGAGGTTCAATGAGTAGAGAAGAGGCAAGAGAGGCGATCAATAAGATAAAGGGGCGGCACTTGGAAGTTGCAAGCGACACTCCAAGGCCAACAATCGTTTGCTTGTGCGGATCGGGAAGATTCAAGCAAGCATTTGATGAAGCTGAATTCAACGAAACCTTATCAGGGAAAATTGTACTCACCATCGGATGTAACACTCACGATGTGGCTAGATCGGAGGAATTAAAGCACTATAAGCCGATGCTCGACGAACTCCACAAGCGCAAGATCGACCTAGCGGATGAAATCTTAGTGTTGAACGTCGGAGGTTACATTGGAGAGAGTACCCGGAGTGAGATCGAGTACGCGAAGGCTCACGGTAAGTCAGTCCGATACTTGGAGGAGGTCCAACCATGACAGAGCTTGAAGAAATCAGAGAAGCGGGTGGGAAGTGGCTATACGCGTTATGGCGCAGAAACTCAGATAATCCGCCGCCATTTTGGGATAGAGACTATTGGAAAGGCCAATACGATAAGCTTCTCTCCGAAGTCCAGACCCCCACGCTGCGCTTGGCCGTGGTGGAGAAGCAGGGGAAGTTGCCGGAGAATCCATATTATGCAGTAGGCTTACGTAAAGCGGTATACACTGAGGCCCAACATGATATGATCGAGGACCACTGGGTGAGAGAGGCGGAGGAATGA
>JAQTRE010000200.1 GCA_028711995.1 Dehalococcoidia bacterium
GGGCAAGTAATAGTTGAAATGGTCAAAACATCGGTCAATGGTCGGTCAAATAGTCAAATGGTCAAATCACATGACACGAGACACGGGAAATGACAGCGAAATTAGCCTGGAAAATAACTACGTAGAGGAGGACGATAATGAAGGAAATATCGAGAACAAAGAAAGTGGAGGTAGCCCGGTGCTATCTCCTTGGCTGCACCTATGGGGAGATGGAACAATACACTGGAGTGTCTCACGGCAGTATTGCCAATATTGTCCGGGAATTGGAAACCGGTAAACTCGATATCCCCGGTACCCCCTCCGACCAGGTAAATGACCTTCGTCAGCTCTCACTTGACCTCAAGAAGAAGGGCTTGTCGGCTTCGCAGGCTGTGCTTGGTCTCTCACTCTTCGAAAAGGCTCATGAACTGGACATTGTCCCAGAGCATTTTAAGCGCTGGGCCCAACTGATAAGCAAATTCAATCCACCAGATTTTCCGACCGCTGGTTTTTTGGGAGCAGCCATAAGACTCTACCAGTTGGAAGAGGCTGAAGGAAAGACATTCGAGACAGTGATTGAGGAATATAGGAAAGGAAAAGAAGACATAGAGAAACTAAAGATGGACACCACTTCTCTGCACAAGAAGAAGGCAAAGCTGTCTAAAGAGGTTGCTTCTACGTCAGCCCATGTGTATAAGTTGGGGAAGGGTAAGGCCAAACTGGAGACCGAAGTCGGTGTGCTGACTGACAGCGCCAAGGGGCTCCAGTCCAGAATCGATAAAAGCAGGCTGGCGCGCACCGCACTTGATAAGGAAATACAAGAGCTACAGCAGAAGAAGACTACATTGTCAGCACAGGTCGATGGCAAGCAGGCATCCGTGGTTCGGCTGAACACTATCGGTTTGTACGACGAGGACCTGCTCCGTTTAAGAGCCATTATTGAGAGAATGGCTTTAGAGGCTGGCACTGGTGAAAACGAGGTCAAGCAGAGGTTCTTTACAGCACTGGGTACCTTCAAGAGCATCACCGAGTTGCAGGAGTGTCAGGCGGCGGAAATGGTGAAACTTGAGGATTTGACCAGCAAAATATCACTGCTGACCGGCCAGATAATGGAGCTCGAGAAGCAACGGGATATTCTCAGAAACGAGATTACGGAGAGCGCCGCTTCAACCATCCAGCAGATAGCGGACACGGGACAGAAAGCGGTCACGCAGTTGCAGCAACAGGCGGATAACATGAAGGGAGAGCTCGATGGCCTATTCGCCGAGGCTATGAGGGTAGCTGGAGTAATCGGGGAGATGAAGGCGATGGTTGAGAAAGGCGAAGACTCCGAAAATACCCTGAGTAGTCTCATCGAAGAGGTTACAGGTCGAGTAGGGAGAAATTGATGAAATATTCGGAGTTCAAGGAGACCGTTGATGGGCTCGGTCAAGAGGTCCTCCTGATAGAAAGACGTGCTCACCAGCTGTCCGCTCGGTTTCAAACCATGTGTACGCTGACAGAAGTGCTCAAAACAGATATTCTTGCACGGCGACTTACGAATCTGAGAAAGTCGCTAGCCCGACAGGCAGGTTTCGAGTCAATGGGCAAAGATGGTAAGAAACTGGGAGTTGGCATAGCAACTGCCTTGGCCGGACTAATCCTGGGCGGAGCCCTGAATCGAAACGGGCTCTCTGCTCTGGCTTTTGCGATGTCAGGCTTGGATGGCGCTGTACAAGAACTGGGGAAGTCCAGCTGGGCCGTGTCTCTGGATCAGGACTTGTTGGTTGTCTCCAGGGATAGGCTTACACCAGAACGCACCTGGGTTACGATGGAAAGTCTGGTAGTATGCCTAAAGGAGTTGAGAGAGAAAGCTCGCAATGGAGAACCGTGTGGCAACCTGATTCCAATGATCGAAAAACTGAAGCTCGGACATTCAAAGCTTGATTATCTGCCGTCTGTCTCTCAATGGGTCGCCATTTCACGGGATGGTGATGCCAGCGGCTAGTTACAACGCTTATCCTCGAGAGCGATTTCAATCCAACATTCCGATGAATTAGTATATTGGGCAACGGAAAGAGATAGCTCCAGCTACAATGGAAACGGTGGTCGTACAAACACCGAATCTAAAGAGGAGGAGCTATCTCAAATGCAGAATACCGCAGCCCAGAAAATGAAGCAAGTACCCGAAGGTTACCTAATCGTGGGAATAGACCCCCACAAGAAAAAGCACGCCGCAGTGGCTATTACTCAGGACTTAACCACGCGCGACAGATTCAAGTTTGACAACACAAAGGAAGGGCTTGAATTCATGTTACGCCGCGTCAGGACAGAAATAGTGAGATCAGGTTGCTTCGGCGTTATGTTTGCCATCGAGACTGGCGGCCACTATTGGCGAAACGTAGCGTACTTCTTGAACGAGCGAGGTATTTCTTTTCGCTTCATCAACCAGTATACGTTGAAGCGGAGGCGGGAAGGGAAAGACCTTAATCGCCGGAAAAATGACTACCGGGACGGCGAGGTTGCGGCACAGCTCTTATGTACGGGCGAGTTTGTAGAGAGCACCGTTCCTCAAGGCGTCTACGCCGAGTTGCGAACTGCCCATAATGCTTACCGGCGGCTGGTCAAGGAAAGGACCAGGATCACCAACCTAATGAAAGGCCTGCTTGATGGGCTTTTCCCGGAGTTCGTCCATGTCTTCAAGGACCCGTGTGCAGTGACCGCTCTCTGTGTAATCTCGTGTTGCGCTGTCCCTGGTGTGATTGTTGGAATGACGGCGGACGAATTCGTTGCCACTATCGAAGCTCACTATCATGGTCATCGTCTGATGCGGAGAAAATTGCGAGCTCTCCATCAGGTCGCGATAACATCTATTGGTATTGCAGCGGGTGCCCGGTCTGTGGCTTGTGAGATTGCTTTTCTAGTAGAGAAGCTCGAACTCATCAAAAGACAAATCTGCGCTATTGAGCAAACACTGGTTGAGTTAGTGGATGAAACAGAGGAAGGCAAGTATATGCTCTCGATAACCGGACTTAATTACATCGCGGTGGCCGGCTTGCTTGCGGAACTTGGCTGCTTCAAGTCATACCGGACCGCAAAGCAAATGATAAAGATGGCTGGCAGCAATCCTACCGAGTCAGAGTCGGCGGGGAAACGGAGCACCCATACGCCTATGAGTAAGCAAGGACGGCCGGTGTTGAGATACTGCGCCTGGACTTCGGTTATTCCAATGCTCCGATTCAATGCGGATTTTCGTGCTTGGGCAAAACAGAAGCGGGAGAGGCCGGCCCATGCCCACCCTCTCAACGGAAGAGAGGTTGTGGGAGCTGCTTTGAACAGACTCTTGCGCTTATCATTCGCCCTGGTGAAGAATCGGACTTTGTATCGGTCGCCGCGTCTAGTGCTGGTGACCAGTTAGGAGGAATTTACGAGACATCAGGTGGGCAGGGAGACGCCGTTCGATGTTTTGGGGGCTCATCTGAGCAAACCCGTGTGCACAACATGGTGCCCCTGCCCTCCTGGCCAAACCCGTATGAGGTATGATGGGACTCCCGATAATATCGGGATGATCTCGCATCTGACGGCTAAGTTGGGAGCCAGGTAAAGAGAGGCTAGGGTCTGCCCACCGGTGTAAGAACAGGAGGATATTTGGCGGGAGCTATTGACCTTGGGGATTATAGTATGTTGTG
>JAQTRE010000201.1 GCA_028711995.1 Dehalococcoidia bacterium
CGGTATTGTGAGGGTCATTGACCAAATATAAGGCAGCGAAAAATCGCAGAGATTTGAAAAGGCGAAGATGAGGAAGTGTCTGGGTTTAGTAAGGAACAGGGAGCGGTTGGTGCGGGGGTAATCCGGGGGCATTGAGCGGTCTCCATATTCCCGTGGATTTTCTTTGCAGGTTCGGAGTTGGTGTACAGCTCGGTAAATGCAAATTTTAGTCAGGAACGGACGGCGGGCTGAAGTCCTCCTTTCTAAATGTGCGGAAGAGTCTTAGAATGTCTGCTTGTCAGATAGTGAGGCAAAATCGGAAAGTTATTTGTTGTTGCAGCTGTCGCAGAATTAAGGATTAACAGTGTTTGGCGCTTGCGATGATGTGAATATCTGCAATTAAATAAAGAGGGATAGGTAAATGAACTTCGGATTTGAAGAAATTCAGGATATGCTTCGTAAAGATGCCCGACGTTTTCTCAACGATAAATGCTCTAAGAGCTTCGTGCGTGAGATGGAGGAAGATGAGCGGGGTTTTGACCAAGCTCTCTGGAGGGAAATGGCGGATCTGGGTTGGATGGGCTTGGTGTTCCCGGAAGAATTCGGGGGGCAGGGCATGACCTTTTTGGATCTGGCAGCGCTTCTGGAGGAGATGGGGCGAGCTTGTCTTCCAGGACCGTACTTTTCCACAGTTATCCTGGGCGGCCTCCCCATTCTGGAGGCGGGCAGTAAAGAACAAAAGCAGGAGTTCTTGCCCAAAATATCCAGAGGGGAAATGATCATGACCCTGGCTCTCCTCGAGCAAAAAGGCACCTACGATCCCTCAAGTATAGCCACCACAGCCAAAACCCACGGAGATAACTACCTCATCAGCGGCACGAAGCTGTTTGTATCCAATGCTCATGTCGCCGATTATTTGATCTGCGCAGCCCGCACCGGAAACAAAGGCGATAAATCCCACGGGATCAGCTTGTTTCTGGTGGATGCCAAGAGCCCGGGCATCAGTTGTACACTGCTTAAGACAATTGCCTCAGACAGGCAATGCGAAGTGAAATTGGATAACGTATCAGTGTCTAAGAAGAATCTCTTGGGTGAGTTGAACCAGGGATGGGTGCTGATTGAGAAGATACTTATGCTGGCAGCAGCAGCCGAGTGCGTTGAAATGGTCGGCGGCGCACAGCAGGTACTGGAAATGGTGGTGAATTATACCAAAGAGAGAGTACAGTTCGATGTTCCGATCGGGTCCTTCCAGGCCATCCAGCATCACTGTTCCAATATGGCTATCGATGTGGATGGATCGCGTTTCATCACCTATGAGGCGTGCTGGGCGATTAGCCAGGGTATGCCATCTGATCAGAAGGTCAGCATGGCTAAAGCATGGGTCAGTGATGCCTATCGTCGGGTGGTAGCACTGGGACAACAGATTCATGGCGGCATTGGCTTCACCCGGGATCACGACATGCAGTTGTATTTCCGTCGTGCCAAGGCGGGAGAGGTGATCTTTGGTGATGGTGATTACCATCGGGAAAAGTTGGTTCAATCGTTGGCCCTTTAGCGCAATGTTAAGGTTGATAAAGTACGGGTATCCCAGGGAGGATGACGTATCCTCTTATGTTATGGTTAGTTATTGAAAAATATCAAGTTAATCGAATTTAGAAAAGGAAGAGGAATCAACATGTCTTGGCAAGAAGAATATAAGAAAAAGACGATTACCGCCGAAGCAGCAGCAGCTCTGGTAAAGGACGGAGATTTCATCAGTATCCCGATGGGTAGAGAGCCCGTCACTTTCAACTATGCCCTGCAGGCAAGGGTAGGCGATGTTAGGGGCGTAAAAATTTGCCCTGCAATGCAGGCAAGAGACTTCGTCTGGTATGAACCCGGGGTCGAAGAATTTTTTATGATCGAGGCACCGTATGCGATGCCCACGATCCACAAGCTGTTTGAGTTGGGAATAGCAGATTTTCTGATCCCGGATGTCCTGATGCGTCGGGATTTCAATATTGATCAGATACAAGGATCCTTGGATATTCTCGTGGTGACCGTATCGCCGCCGGATAAGCACGGATATGTCTCCTTTGGCGGATCGGTTTGGTTCAAGCACAGCGAAATGGCGCTGGCAAAGATCGTTATCGCTGAGGTAAACCCAAATCAAATCAGGACTTACGGTCAGAACGCCGCTCACGTATCTGAGTTCGATTATTTTGTTGAACATATCGATTTAGGCACTCCTCCGCAAACCAGAGACATGACCGGCAGAATGATCGGCGGTCCAGGCGAAGCGGAGAAGAAGATTGCCGAATATGTTCACAGCTTAACACGGGATGGCGATTGTATAATGGTCGGCATCGGCGGATCGACAGAGTTCCTCTTCGATCTGGGTGCATATAAAGGCAGATCCGATCTTGGCATTCACACCGAGATCATATCCCCCGGTCTGATTAAAGGGGTAAAGTCAGGCCAGATCACTGGAGCGCGCAAAAAGCTCCATAAAGGTGTGGCTATTGGTACAGCAGTGGGAGGCGGTCGAGCGGAATATGATTTTGTGGATATGAACCCGCAATTCGAGCTCTACCCGGCTGAGTATTGTCTTGATCCCAGGATTATTGCCGAGCATGAGAATATGACGGTCTTTGCCTCCTGTTTCGCCATCGACTTCACCGGACAGGGAATAACCGATGGTATAGGTTATACGATGAAGGCAGGCACTGGCGGACAGGCATCATTCGCTATCGGGGCAGGGTTAGCCAAGGGCGGCAGATACGTCTTGGCTTTCAATTCGACCACCAGCGACGGCAGATCGAAAATCGTCGCTGCGTTTGAACCCGGAAGTGTGGTCAGCATTCCCCGTTGGCTGACGGATATTGTGGTCACCGAAAACGGAATTGCCCGTGTGAAAGGGAAGTCGCAGCGATATAGAGCTGATGCGTTTATCGCTCTGGCTCACCCGGATCATCGTGCTGAACTGACCAAGAAGGCTCGCGCTGCCTTCTGGCCGAAGAATTAAATTTGCTGTCGAAAACGAAGAGGTTTGTATATGGCACTGCTTTATGATAAGAAAGACAAGATCGTGACCATTACCTTCAACAGGCCGGAGGCGATGAATGCCTTCAGTGTACAGCAAACAAAGGAGTTCTCCGAAGCGTTGCTGCAATTTCGCGAGGATCGTGATGCTTGGGTGGCTATCCTGACTGGAGCTGGTGACGAGGCATTCAGTGCCGGAGCGGACCTCAAAGAGATTGTTCCGTTGAGTGTATCAAAGGGACATTTGGATTACTTGGCTATTCATATTGCCAGAGGCATGAATAATTTGGACAAGCCGATCATTGCTGCTGCCAACGGAATCACTGTTGGGGCGGGAATGGAAGTAGCTTTGGCTTGCGACATGATCATCGCCTCAGAGAGAGCGAGCTTTGGTTTGCCTGAGGTGAAGTGGGGTGTCATCCCCGGATGGGGAGGAACACAGAGGCTTGCCCGAAAAATCCCGCGAAACAAGGCTGCTGAGATGGTGATGACCGGAGTCTCTATCGATGCCAAGGAAGCATATCGTTTGGGGCTGGTAAACGCTGTGGTTCCCCATGACCAGTTGATGGCTGAAGCTCGGAAAATGGCTGAAAAGATCTGTCGCAATGCGCCTCTGGCGATTCGAGCTGTCAAGAG
>JAQTRE010000202.1 GCA_028711995.1 Dehalococcoidia bacterium
GCTGTTCTCATGGAGGATTCTCCCCCTCAATCTGAATCTGAGTTGATTCTACCAGATACGTGGGGGTGAAGGCATTACAAAATCAGTCAAAGTCGAGGCTGAAATCAAAACTAAACAGCCTCAATTAGCAAGAGGGGTGAATGAGAGCGATGAAGTTGCCCGAAAGCCCACGAGTCGTTGGACAGGAAGTTATCACAGACCAATCGGACCCCCGGATGATCAAGTTCAGAAAAGAGCACGGTGAATTTGAGCCGGGGCATCCCCGAAAAACCGTTAAGTTGGAAATCACTCAATATGAGGCTGGTCCGGGAGAAATGAAGCTGGAGACGGTTATGGGGTACTACGAAAGTGAGCCGCCACCTCAATACACAGCTTTTTTCAATAGACTCATCGCAGAAGCAATTCGTGAGGTGAACGAGAGAGAGAAGAGGGAACGGTCGGCTTGAATCCTGCAAATCAACTTTGGAGACGATACCAGTGGCGATTGAAAATCGATGCTGTCCCTTTGGGATGAGTGCCATCCTATTCTTGTTTAGTGCAGGTTCTGGTGTCCTCTTCAATGGCAACCGGGGACGATGCTCAGATCGAAGAGGAACGGCGGCTGACGTATGTGGCCATGACCCGGGCCAAGGACTTCCTGTATGTGTTGTGGCCCCTGCGATACTACCACAAATCAGCTGGGCTTTCCGATTACCATAGCTATGCTCAGCTTTGTCGCTTTTTCACCGGAGAAGTCATCGCCTCGATGAAAGAAGTCCACCATGAGGAACCCGATCGCGCACCCGATGTGCTCCAGGAGATGCCACCTCGCGTCGACATTGGAGCACGGATTCGTCAGATGTGGGGGTGAAGCTGGCGCTCTCAACGTGGGTCGCTCGTTCAATATCTACGGGGTTCGATATCAACCTCTCACTTTCTTGATCAGAAAGGCCATGTTCTTGCCAAAGTTCCAGGCTGTCTGGAGTCCTTCCTCATCCTTCATAACCTCGCCCTTGTCGCGGCCAAGCGCTACATTCCAATAGGTAGAACCGGGAATGCAGAACCCGAGAATCTGAAACCATAAGGTCAATTGGGCAAACGTGAAATTCATACCAGCACGTCGCGCCACCACCAATGGCCCACCCACCTTGCCTTGAAACACCTCACCGTTCCAGCGGGATAGGTATCCGGCGCGCTCCATCAGCCCCTTAATGAGCGCTGAGGCTGACCCATAGTACACCGGTGAAGCTAGAATTATCCCATCCGCCTGTTTCATCTTCAGGTATACAGGGGAAAAGTCATCGTCGATGGAGCAACGCTCTTCCTTTTGGCACAACATGCAGGCATTACAGGACCTGATGTTCAGCCCTGCCAGTCGAACGAGTTCGGTGTCTATGCCTTCTTCGCTGATTGACTTCAAAGTGTGGGCGGTCAACAATTCGGTGTTGCCACCCTTTCTCGGGCTGCCGACGATACCAATCACGTTCATTGAAAGCCTCCTTGATGGGGTGTGTCTATTTCCTGTCCAAGAAGTTCGAGATTTCCAAGCCGGTGATCAGGCAGACTCATGTTTTCTGGCCTGCACGAGAGAGTCCATCTTCTCCCCGCCGCCTGCCGTCAACAGTTCCACATCACCAAAACCGGCGTCCTCCAGATTAGCTTTGATTTCCTCGAAGGTGTAAGTATCGCCATTTGGTGTGCTGACCAGCATGTTCAGGGCAAACATGGTTCCACCCAATGGCTTGGTCCGAGATGACTCCATCACCCAGTCACGGATGAGCAACACGCCATCTGCTTCAAGCGCCCGATGTATCTTTTGGAAAAGACCCAAATTCTGACCAGGGCTGTTCTGGTGAATAATGGCTGATAGCAGAACCAGATCGCAACGGCGGGGAAGTTCATCCACATAGAAATCGCCTGGCACGAAGCTCACCCTATCTTGAAGGTTGGCCTGCCTGACATTTTCCTTCGCAATGGGAATGACAGCCGCGCGATCAAAGATGACTGCGCGCAACCGGGGATTTTGCTGGAGAAAAGCAATCGTGTAAGCGCCCGATCCTCCACCCACATCCAGCAACTGTTGAAATGGGCCCGCATTGTACTTCTGACTTATGTCTTGCGCAAGTGCCCTGGCAGCGATGTCCATGGCGCCGATGAACGCCTGTACATCCTCATCGGAAAGAGTTCGAACACCTGCATTCAACGTCGGATTAGAGCCGTCTCTGACGGCTGACGTCAAATGGTTCCAGTTGTTCCATAGCCGAACCGCATGCTTGACCGAGGGAAGGATCGAATGCGGATTGGCAGCCGAAAGACGAGAACCCTGCTCCGTTGTCCGATAACGCCCCTGTTCTTTTCGAAGAAGATCAAAGGCCACCAGGCAATCAAGGAGTCTGGTGGCTGCCCTTGCATTGAGAGCCAGGGAAGCGGACAGTTCTTCGGCGGAGTGCGGTTCAGCATCCAGTCTGGTGAACACGTCCAGCTCTGCAGCAGTGAGGATGACCCTGCTGGTCATGAAACCGCGAATTTCGGAGTCCAAGCTCTCTCGCATCACCTGCCTCCTCGTTGTAATCTTCGCTGAAAAGGGGTGACCTGTCTCTGGTTATTGTACCATGCCACAAACTGGAGTTGACTGTCGCAGGTGTGGTTGGGGCCCCGGGCTGGCTATCAGGCTGACGTCTCAAACTTGGGGACTGCGAGCGCGAATCTCTTTTCGTTGGGGCACACTTCGGTTGACCGAGTCTGCCACTTGACGAGCATGCTGATAGCCTCCAAGTTGCCGGAGGACCGCACATCCCCTCTTCCCGCTCGAAATGTTGTGCTCAGAACTCGCCGAACACGCAACCGGCGTCGTTATCAAGTATTTTGAGCCGATCGATACAATGACATAGCCACATGCTTGGGTTGCCAGTCACCGTCGCGGCATTGCGTGATATAATGCACCCAGCGATGCTGTAATCACCAGGCCGTCAAAGAGGACCATGGCTCGAGCGGAAATAGGTAGCGGTCGCCACGGTTGATATTTGTTTTCTGTTGAGGATTGCCATGGTCATTCAACATCCTAATTACTGGAGGGATCAACAATGGAAGAATCAATGGTTACTATGACAACGACCGCCTTTTCTTTAGAGGGTTACACGGTGGTAAAAGAATACGGAGTCGTGAGAGGAATCGTCGTGCGCTCTCGGTCAATCTTTGGGACGATTGGGGCTTCACTCCAAACACTTGTCGGTGGAAACATCACTTTGTTTACGGGGTTGTGTGAGAAATCAAGAGGAGACGCCTTTGCCATGATGCTTCAACATGCAAAAGAAAAGGGCGACAATGCTGTCATCGGGGTTCGATACGATGCATCTCAAGTGATGGGAGGTGTATCAGAAGTCTTGTGTTACGGAACAGCAGTTTTGATCGAAAAGAACAAATGAGAGGTGTAAACGTCCAGGAGGTCATCGGGTAACCCCACCTCAAGCGCGTCCTGTTCGTTGAGGGCGGTTTTGCTTCCAGAATTTTTTAGGACATCGAGAATCACATGGGAAGACCAAAGGAATTCAGCTTTAAGACAGATACCGGAACCTGTATCATCACCCCGGACAAGTTGCTATTGGAACGCCATGAGCCCGCTGGCAGAGCAAGC
>JAQTRE010000203.1 GCA_028711995.1 Dehalococcoidia bacterium
AGTAGATGCCTCCCTTCTTCCTCTTGGCCTGCCCGCATCTCTTCAGATATATGGGCAAATTATAACAACATTGCCGGAAGTCGTTTTTGGTACTACAATCGTGTTTTCAAGCAGAGCCAACTTCACACGACGATCCCGTCTCAGGTTTGCCGAATCTGACAAAATTCGTCAAAAACCATTTTGGAGCTTAAACTGCGGAAGTTGGGCTAACTGAGACAGACATTCGTCTGAGCTCCATGAATTGATCGGGTCGGCATATGGGTACCGGTATGTTTCTGGGACGAGACCCTTCGAGGTCTCATCCGCTAAAAAGCGGAAATAGAGCCCCTATATGTGTTTGGTGCAGACACTCGGTCTGCGATCCCAAACAAAACAGCGAGTCGGAATATCGATCAGTCAGGAGTAGTCTTCATACCACGAACAAAGAGTTGACCGAACCGCCGGTTCGGTCAAAGGGGAGGCGGTTTGCCTATTGACAAGGGGAGGCCTTATATGTGTTAGCCACCAATTATCTCGTTTAGCCCTTCCACCAGCCGCTCCATCTGCTCCGGGGACACTTTGGTAAGAAGTTCCCCGATACGTTCTACGGATAGCGTTCGAATTTGGCTGATTTTGACCCAGGATTGTTTTGGTAATGCGGATGAGTTCAGTTCGAGTGTGAGTGGAAATCCGGCACGTTGCGGCTGGCTGGTAATTGCCAGCGCAATAACTGTACCTGAACGCTCATTGAAAACATCTTGACTGATGATAACAACAGGACGCTTACCACCCTGTTCACGCCCCCTAACAGGATTGAGATCAGCCCAGCGGATTTCTCCTCTCAATATTCGGGCCATTGAACCAACTCCTCGGACAATCCTTCTTCTGCCAGTGCTTGTTCAGCATTAGAGTCCAGTTTCGCACATTCCTCAGCCAAGCGAATACGCTCGAATCGGGTGAGTTTTTCATCGATTGCCTCTTGGATTGCACTGGATCGACTTGGAAATACTCGCTTCTCCACAAGTCGATCCAGCTTTTCTATGGTTTCTCGATTTATGCTAATTGCTACTTTTGTCGTTCTCATCACCCACCTCCGGTATCACTATATGTCATACCAGATTGCAAGTCAACCCAGTTCCATTGGTGGCTAACGTCCGAATTGAGGCGCCGCCAGAGTTTATGCCGGACGACCCTTGTTTTCAAAACCTGCTCCCGGAAGCAAGACCGCACTCAAAAAATGACGCTCTGGCGGTCGGGCTCCAAGACGTTATGCTAAAAGCTGAGGGCTTGGCAAGGATGACCCCCCGTCTTATCATCAATATATCGCTACCAATAATATAAAAAAGGAGGGCCACCCCATGCGTAGCATAAAGGATAGCCGAAACAGTTTCAAGGGCCAGGAGTTCTATGTTGGAATGGATGTTCATAAGAAAAACTGGACGGTAGTGCTTCGCAACGCTGATCTGGTGCTGAAGCGTTTGCTGAAGCGTTTCTCGATGGATCCCTCGCCAGACAAGCTGAGGCGATATCTGGATCAGAATTATCCCGGCGGAACATTTCACCTGGTTTACGAAGCCGGCTTTTGCGGTTTCTGGGCATGCCGCGTCTTTCGAGAGATGGGGATGGATTGCATCGTAGTGAACCCGGCGGATATTCCGACGGCTCATAAGGAGAAGGACCGCAAAGCCGATCCGGTGGATGCCGGCAAGCTGGCCAGAGAGCTGGAGAAAGGCAACCTCAAATGTATTTACATTCCTGAAGAGGAAGACCAACACTTGAGGTCTCTTTGTCGGCTCTACAGCAAGGCGGTTCAGGATACGACTCGGGTTAAAAACAGGATCAAGGGACATCTGCATTTCAACGGGGTGAAATTGCCTTCCGAAGGTTCTTACTGGTCCGGCAAGATGATATCGGGCCTAAACTCACTTTCTTTGGATAACGGTCCGGCGAAGGACTATCTGATGCTCTGTCTGGATGAACTGCACTACTACAGAGAGCGAACGGTGACCATCCTCAAAAGGCTTCGGTATTACGTGGCTCAGAGCCGGGGTTCCTCGATATTCCAGAATCTGCTGAGTGTACCCGGTATCGGTTTCAAATCAACCATAACCCTTTATAGCGAGATCATCGATATCCATCGATTCTCTACTTTCGAGCAGCTCAAATCCTATGTCGGCCTGGTACCCTCGGTCTCCTCAAGCGCTGAAACCGAGTATACCCGGGGATTGACCTGCCGCAGCAACCGGCGGCTGAAGTATGTGCTCATCGAATCCGCCTGGGTAGCCATTCGGAAGGATCCGGCGCTATTGCAGAGCTACAACAAGCTCATTCTCAGAATGAAAAAACAGGAGGCCATCATTCGAATTGCGGTCAAACTATTGCGTCGCATCCGGTATGTGTGGCAAAACAACACCCCTTATGTTTTCGGGGTAATCGAATAATCAGAAGTAAACCCGGTTTGGAAACCGGCCATAATGTCCCATGTTTGCGGACCGCTTACAACTCGTTGCCGATCTCCAAGCGACGTCGGCTTCTCCAAGCGACGTCGGCTTCTCCAAGAGTGCGGCCGCAATAACGCCCTATTGATAAACGTCTTGCAGCATCGCTTGAAGGCTCGCGGTGACTGTTCATAACAGAGTGATTGTGGTTTGTTTTCCAGGCTTCTAAAAGGAGGAGACTCATCGTTGTGGATACTGCCGAGATTCGGATAGGCTCCGCTCATCCCAATCTCTTGGACAAGTCCTTCAGACTTGCCCCCAGTCTCCACAACCTTATTATTTAAGAAGATCAAGAGGGGGTTGACCTTTTACATAACACGAGTTGTTAGCCGTTCCTCGTCTCCTTATTCTTTGAGTAGAGTGTTCAGTTTTCGAAGTGTCTCGATCACACTGGAAGCGGGCAACTTGCAAATGAATTCAACCTTGCGTTCACGCCAGTCCAAGCTTTTGGCTTGATCAGAAAGAATCACACCACTGACAGGCACGGAGGCTGGGATCAAGACTTCAAATGGATAGCCTTTCACTTGATTCGTAATGGGGCATAGGGTAGCAAGCCCAACTTTCCCGTTGTATGATTTTGGTGAAAGAATCACTGCTGGTCTACGCCCGGATTGCTCATGTCCAGCTTGGGGATCGAAATTAATCCATACGATGTCCCCACGATCAGGTATATAGGATTCTTTGCTCACCAAATCTCCTTCCCCACTGGTACACCGGTCTTGATCTCGCCGTGCAAATTATCCTTAGTGACCTGTTGCAGCAGTTCCTCCAATACGAACTGTGATGCTGCTTCAGGCACTACAATGAGTCTTCTATCTTCAAGCAGAATATCCACTGGCGCGTTGGATTCAAGACCAACTTCTTGGGCGAACGATTTGGGAATACGCAAAGCCAAGCTGTTGCCCCATTTCTGTATTCGAGCTTTCATTGAAACACCTCCATTAAGTGTCTACAATGATGATACTTTGTGGTTCGCCATATTGCAAGATTTTCACTTATGAACGGCTAACGTCCGAATTGAGCCGCCCCAAGAGCTATGCATGCCAGCCTTCTTTTTGAGACTGCCCTCGGATGCTTGATCAATTAAACTTAAAAACTGACGCTCTTGGGGTCGCGCTCCAACGAGTTGATA
>JAQTRE010000204.1 GCA_028711995.1 Dehalococcoidia bacterium
CAGACTAACCTCCTTATCTTCATTTAGAATATTCTATCTGTCAGTGTCATTTAAACAGAGCTCATCCTTGTCTCACAATAGTACCACAAATATCATTGCATGCCTATCATCGTGAGCAGCTGATCAGGCAGCCACGTAACAAGAGATCAAACCTGCATGTGAGGGCAGCGGTATCCCCCATCGACCTGGAGTGTCTTTCCCGTAACCCATTCTGCCGCATCAGATGCCAGAAAGACCGCAGCAGCAGCAATATCCTGGGGAGTTCCCATACGCTTGATCGCCAGATGGGACATCAATTCAGCCTTTGCCGCCTCCGTGTACATTCCTGCTAAAGCCTCGGTGAGAATGGGACCTGGAGCCAAGCAATTGACGCGAATATTGAAAGGGGCAAGCTCCGATGCAAGCGAGTCAGTCAAATTGACAATAGCCGCTTTAGCCGCCCCATAGGCGGTTTGGCGTGGCGTGCCTACCAGTCCCGCGCCAGATGCCATATTGATGATAACCCCCCTCTTCTGTCCTATCATCGTCTTCATTACGGCCTGTGTACATATGACACAGGTCTTCAGGTTTATGCGTAGCACGGAGTCCCACCTATTCTCGCTGATATCCATGAATGGAGATGGAAAGCCTCCTCCCCCGACATTGTTCACCAGAATATCAATTCGCCCAAACTCTGCGATTGTCTTTTGTACCACATCTTGTACTTGTTCAGAGTTACGGACGTCTGCAGATAATGCCAGTGCCCTTCGGCCTCGAGCACGAACTTCAGCGGCAGTAGCGTCTCTGTCCTCCACTACCAGCTCGACGATGACCACATTTGCCCCGGCTTCCGCAAGGCCAAGAGCAATACCTTTACCGATACCTTTCCCTGCTCCTGTTACTATTGCCACCCTGTCTGTGAGTTGAAACTTTGAAAGAATCACTATACCAATCCCCCTTTTCTTTTCCTGGTCACTCTGGCCAATCCAGCGTACTCCTCAACTTCATAAATGAAGAGTGATCTACTGGCAATGACACATCGCACTTTTCCCCTAATCCCTCGAATTGTAGCAATTCCTGTGGTCTCAGATAACCTTCGATAAAACACCCAAAACAATTCCTGAGTTTGCCCAGGAATTGTTTTGGGTGACTTTTCTATTGGATCCCCTCCGTCCGTTTACATATCACTTTCAGCTTCTTGATTTAGCAAGAGGCGTATCTTTGGCTGATTTTTCTGGTTGATCTTCGTCCAAGGCATCTGCCCCATTTCCCCACGAATCCCACCTCAACTCACGGCCAGCAAATTCCTTGGCTATGAACTCACGTGATGCAGGTTTGTATTTCGCCGGATAAGCCCAGTACATCTGTATTGGCCCATAAGGAGGAACATTCTCCATATTGCCGGTTTGGATGTTCCACTCCACAGGGTACTTCACAGGCCTCCCTGACTTTGTGCACCAGGAAGGTAGGGTTTGCTCCATTACCCACTCAAACACCCTGCCGAGCTGCAACATCTTGTCGATATCAATGCCTACGTCAATTCCCATCTCATCCAGAGCTACAAGAACATCTTCTGTCGCGCTATTGCCGCCGCCAATTGCGTTGGTATAGTTGGGACCTGTGCCGATACCGGGGACACGTTCAACTAAGAACGCTGGTTGTCCTCCACCCATTCCTACCGAGGTTTCCACGATTCTGGCGCCAGCCAAAATCGCTGCTACATTATTTGCCAAAGCCATACCCCGGGCCTCGTGGAAATGAGATATCCTGAACTTGACCTCATTGTCGTACTTGCCGAACCGATCCACCAAGGTGGCCATGTACTCGTAAGCTCTGAGCGGGTTGCATTCCCCTGTGGTATCGCACGGGGTGAAGTTACGTATTCCCAGATCAAGGCCACGATCCATCAACTCAACGACGCTCCTGACGGGAACTGGTCCGGCGATTGGCGAGCCGTACACGCAGGATATGGCCATATCGATCTCAAAACCATTCTCCTTGGCAATCCGCACCAATTCCGGAATTTCGCGGAAGAATTCCTCTCTTGTCTTGTTGGCATTCCTTCTGCCATGCAGGTCTTCTGCAGAGATTGTGAACGCCATGAGATGCGGTCCATAACCGGCTTGCTTCGCTTGGGCTGCCCTTTCAAATGCTCTTGCATTCATGCCATAGCATTTCAGCTTGACCTCACCCTTCTTTACCGGCTCCAACGCCCATACCTTTTTCATGATATCCTCAGCATCTCTGCTTTGAGGAAGTATCTTCGGGTGTCCGAAGTTTGCCACTTCGATTGTTTTGTAGCCAGCTTTAATAAATTGCTCAGCGAACCATAGCTTGGTTTCTGTCGGAATTAACTTCGACATGTTCTGCATGCCGTCCCTGAGCAAAACCTCAACCATATCCACTTTTTGCGGTAGATACTGCTTCATATTGAATTTCATCAGATGACCTCCGAGTTTCTTAGTTGTTCTATTGCTTCCCAGGAAAAACCTCCCCAGTCCATCAAGATGTTTTCTGTATGCTGGCCGAACTCAGGGGCAGGTATCCTTAGCTTTCCAGGTGTTCTACTTAGACCAACAGGAATACCTACCATCTTGATGGGTCCGGCAGTGGGATGCTCGAAGTCCACCAGGTATTCGTTAGCAGCCATTTGAGGATCTGCAATTACATCAGCATAGTCATTTACCGGACCACAGGGAATATCCACCGTCTCCAGTTTGCTAATCCACTCATCTCTGGGTCGAGTGGCGAAGACTTTGTCTACGATAGTGATCAATTTCTCAGCATTGTCACCCCTCGCATCGATCGAATCGAAACGTGGGTCCTTTTCCAATTGCTCGATATTCAGGACTCTGCAGAAATCGGGCCAGAATCGCTGAGACTGGAGTGCAGCAAGAATGAACCACTTCCCATCTCCTGCCTTGTAGGTGTTCCACAGGGCATTGCGGACTTTTTTCCGCCCCATTTTCCCCGGCGCTTTCCCGGAGAATAGACATCTCTGAAGCGCCAGTTGCCCCATGGCCGCTTGACTTCCAAGAAGAGAGACATCCACCTCTTGACCCCGTCCGGATCGCTCTCGCTCAAAAAGGGCGATCATGATTCCATAAGCAAGAACTATTGCGCCAACCCAGTCGGCAACGCCATTGACCTGAACCAGCGGTGGCGGCTCATCCGGATCACCGCTGACGCTCAACATGCCACCTCTCCCCTGAGCTATCACGTCAAAAGACGGTTTCAGCTTATCGGGGCCGTTCTTACCAAATCCGTTGGCTGAAGCATAGATCAGTCGGGGATTAATCGCATTCAGCGTAGCATAGTCGATCTTCAATCGCTCTGCAACACCCAAGCGGAGATTCTGCACAAAGACATCCGCCTTTTCTGCCAGTCTATATAATACCTTCTGGCCCTCTTTCTTTTTAAGATCTAGGGTAATACCCATCTTGTTGCGATTGTGACACTCATAATAAGTGTTCAGGATGCTCTGATCGCTTTTCCATACCAAGCCTCTGCCCGGATCTCCTTTCTCTCGATCCTCAATCTTGACCACCTCTGCTCCCATATCTGCCAGCATCTGAGTGGCCACTGGCCCCTGTTGCCATATAGTAAG
>JAQTRE010000205.1 GCA_028711995.1 Dehalococcoidia bacterium
CCCCATCGATGAATCTGGACCGGTGGAAAGCTCTACCCGCGGATATCCAGAAAGCATTCATCGATGCGTCAGCACCCGCCATGGAATTTGCCGCGAAGCTTCATGATGACTACGACAGAAAGGCGATTGCCGAACTGAACAAATACATCAAGGAAGTCTATTACCTGCCGGAAGAAGAGATGATGCGTTGGAAGGCAGCGGTCCAACCAATGTACGATAAATTGCTCACCGGGGGAACACCCTTCACAAAAAAGCAGCTTGAAGTTCTAAAAAGGATGCCCAAGTAAAACAGCGAGGACTGCCTGCGAGTCTTCGGGCCCGGAGGCAGTCCACAACATCCTAAGAGTCATAATTTTACCTATGAATTTGCAGACGCCAAGAATTGAGAGGGACTCTGCAGTGAACGATTTTTCAAAATTTGTGCAAAGCGTAAGCCTTTGGTCCGGCAGGATTTCAGGCTACCTGATTCTCATCATGATGTTTGCCACGGGATACGAGGTAGTCGCTCGATATCTGTTCAACAGCCCCACGAGCTGGTCAAATGAAATCTGCATGTATCTGCTGATCGGCTGTGCCATGCTCGGAGTCTGTTACACCCAGAGGACCAAAGGGCACATTTTCGTCGATTGGCTCACGTCGGGCATGTCTTTGAAGGTCCAACGGCTCCTCGATATGGCTGGATTGGTGACCGGTCTGATTTTTTGGGGAACGCTGTGCTGGCAAGGAACCCTTCTGTCGATCAAGGGATGGAACTGGCACTCACAGACCATCCTGGAGTTGCCCCTGATCTATCCGCTGATTTCCATTCCCTTGGGAAGTTTTTTGATGTTTCTGCAATTGGTTGCAGATTTATATGAAAAAATTCGTAGTGGCAATTAGTAGCCATCTAAGTACAGCGGCTGGCGATGTGTTGAAATTGGTCTATCGAAGGGGGTATCGGCGTGGATTGGTACTGGATAGCGGTTATTATGTTCGGCGGTTTGTTCTTTCTTATTTCAGCTAGGATTCCTGTCTACAATGCTATGGCGACCATGGCGCTGGTGGGAATCCTTTTTCTGCTCGGACCGAAAACCCTTCCCATGTTGGCCCAGACCACCTTTTCAACCATGACGAATTTTGTTCTTATCGCCATTCCACTGTTCATTTTTATGGCGGAAATCGTCATGGTCACAGATCTTCATAGGGATGTGTTCGGCATCTTAGAGGCTTGGCTCGGGAGATTGCCCGGTGGCTTGGGTGTCTCCACAATAGCCGGTTCCGCGACCTTTGCCGCGATCACTGGCTCCAGCGCAGTCAATACCGCCATCATGGGGCTTGCTGCCACCGAAGAGATGCGAGCACGGGGTTACGACTCAAAGCTCGCCGTCGGTACAGTTGCGGCAGGCGGTGCCTTGGGCATTCTCATCCCCCCTAGCATCCCCATGATCGTCTACGGGGTCGTGACCGAGCAATCCGTTGGACACCTCTTTATGGGCGGCATGGTTCCAGGACTCCTGTTGATGTTGTTCTTCATGGCGACCATCATCATACGATGCAAGATCAACCCAAAGCTGGCCCCCTCGATCACGGGCGTTTCCAGTCTGAGTGTCGGGAAGAAAATCTTGTTGACGGCCAAGGCATTGCCTGCTCTCTCCCTGATCGTAGTTGTTCTGGGGGTCATTTACCTGGGCATCGCCACCCCCACAGAAGCAGCCGGTCTTGGCTGCATCATGGGGCTCGTATTGAACATCGGCTGTGGGAAATTCAGCCTTCCTGTTCTACATGAGGTTTTGCTGAGAACAGTCAAGACAACCTGCTTCATTCTGTCGATTCTGATGGCTGCCATGATTTACAGCGCAGTCGTCGCACATCTGGGCGTGTTGAACCTCTTCTCGGACTTCATGACATCCCTGCCCCTGTCGCCCATAGGCATCATCGCCATGATCATGGCACTGTTCCTGATCCTCGGCTGTTTCCTGGATCCGACGCCCATTATCGTGCTGACCATGCCGTTTCTGTTTCCTGCAGTCACCAAACTAGGGTTTGACCCCATCTGGTTTGGTGTTGTGGCGACCATCAATATGGAAATGGCGTGCATCACGCCCCCGGTGGGCTTCAACCTTTTCGTCATGCAGGGAATCGTCAAGGACATGAGCTTCGGCGATATTGCTCGGGGTAGCGCAGCTTTCATTCCTCTACAGGCACTGTTGTTGGTGCTTGTCGTTGCTTTTCCAGACATCATTTTATGGCTGCCAAGTAGGATGATCGGGCATTGACGCATTAACAATCTAATTCATTAATATGATTACTTTATATCCGTTATGACTATAAGGAGCTTTCTGAAAGTACGATTCAAGGACGACCTTTCGCGTTTTTTCCAAGATCCGTTACAACAGAAGGGGCAAAATCGTGTATGAAAAACGTGAAGTTTAAAAAACTGGTAACAGATGTTTTGACCATCAGGTCCGATGGGTGGGCATCAGAACAACGATGGGAATTGTTAACTTGGAGGAATACGGTCTTTTTCAATTGGAAAAATATAAACGAGGAGAATGGTTCATGAAGTCAAAAAGGAAAATCGTTGTCGTCGGAGGGTCCGCAGCCGGTCCCAAGGCGGCTGCAAAGGCAAAAAGAATCAACCGTGAAGCTGAGATCATCATGTTACAGAAGGATCACGATCTATCCATGGCCTCTTGCGCTTATCCGTATTACATTGGCGGTCACATTGACGACCGTGAAGCTCTCATATCCACTTCTACGGGCGTGGTCAGAGACCCTGAATATTTTCGAAATGCAAAGGGGATCGAGACTAGGGTTGATACAGAAGTGACCGCTATCGACCGTGGAAGGCAAATTGTCTCTTTTCGCAATATCTTGACTGGCGATACTGATGAAATCGCTTATGACAAGCTCATCCTTTCCACGGGTTCATTGCCAAGGGTCCCGCCGATTCCCGGGATCGAGCTTAAAGGCATCACCACGCTCCACTCAATAAAAGATTGTGATTTCATTAAAAGTGTTGTTGATCAGGGAAGAACGAACCAAGCGGCCGTGATCGGAGGGGGGCTGATTGGGATCGAGACCTGTGAAGCCCTTCATCAAGCAGGTATCGAAGTCACTGTGATCGAACTTCTCCCTCAGATCCTCACCTTCCTGGATTGGGAGATCTCCAAACTCTTGGAGAACCATATCAAGGGCAAAGGCGTGAATGTCATCACGGGTAACGGTATTGCTGGGTTTCTCGGTGAAGACGGAGGCTTGACGGGAGTCAAGTTGAAAAACGGAACGGAGATTCCCTGCACATTGGCGGTAGTGGCCACCGGCGTTCGTCCCAACACGGCACTCGCGCAGTCTGCCGGGCTGGACATCGGGGAACTGGGTGGAATCAAGGTGAATGAGTACATGCAAACCTCAGACCCCGACATTTATGCCATAGGAGACTGCGTGGAGACCCGAAACCGGATTACAGGGAAAATAGTCCATGCACCCTTTGGCGATCTAGCCAATCTTCAGGGACGCGTTGCTGGAGAAAACGCCGCGTCCACCAATTGTGTGAAATTCCCGGGAACGATTCAGACGGG
>JAQTRE010000206.1 GCA_028711995.1 Dehalococcoidia bacterium
CATTTGGAGTGTGGTTCAGTAGCAGTATTACCCAGTCGGCAAGAGCTGGCGTGGTGGCATTCTTACCCCCAATCCAGACTTGACTGCCCAAAGCATACTTGCAGCCCATAGCTGTTAGGATGAGTCAGCAACCATTTCCAACGATAGTGGAAGATCAACCACTCGACTCCAATTATAAGGACGAGACTAAGCAGTAGTCCTGCTGCAATCGCGTAACACTCGGCAACATGCTCCGCCTTTTTTCGAGACTTAGCCTCTTGCTCAGCCTTTTCCTCGGCACCCTTTCGTGCCTGGCGTTCCTTTTCTATGTCTTGGTTCGCCTGCTGAATTTGCGATTCCGACAATCGGGATTCGTTGGCAAATGTCACCTCTTGCTCATCGAGTGCGTGCTTAGCATCTACTATCTCACGTTCCAACTGCTGTCTCTCGAGGTCACGCCGTTCTTCTGCATCCAGCCTTTCCTGGCGCTCGCGTTCCTGCTCTTGCTCGGCCGCAATCCTCGCCTCTTTTTCCCGCTCGATTTGTTTGGCTAGGGCGGCCCTCTCCTCAAGGAGTGCTTGGTTGTCGTCCGCAATTGCCATTTCAACACACTGCGCAAATCTCTGTTGGTCATCCTCAGTGCGCAGTTGGTCAATTAGTAAATCATTTGTAAGAAGCCGTGCTGCTGTTTCTTCCGAGACATTGCTGTATCCGGCAAGCAGACACATCATCTTACTACATGCCTTTGTCGCGCCGCTCCCTATTGTACGGAATTCCGGTATCGCGAAAGTCTCGGCAAACGACTTATCAAACGAAGGGTCCGAGGGGATAAATGGCCGTATGATCTGCCAGAAGATGTTGGGAAGAACGGTGCAAGCATGCTTCCTATCTGCGCGGCAGGTCTCCCAATCAAACCTGTAGAGCATATAGTCACAAGTAATCAGCAAAGCCCCGGCTTCCAAAGATGATGCCACCGAGGAGCGGAGCATACGGACAGCATCCAGGACCGTGGCGTCGTGTTCAATACTCTCATATGGTTTCTCACGGTTGCGTTCCTTAAGAAACCCTTCATACCGGTTGAGCAGATCGCTTCTTTCCTGTAATCGCGAGTCATTAGGGCGGTATATCTTTATGCCAAGGTCGTCAAGTAATGCATCCAGATGCTCGTAGGGCTTAATAAACACACCAGGCTCCATAGGTATTGCAGCGTTCCGCTCGTGATATTTCATCTCGATACCAGATAGGCATCGTGACTTGACTCCAGCGCGACTGAGGCTTTGGGTCCAATGCCTGGACTTTAGCACACTGCCATAGTAGTCAATCGTGGCAGCCATTTCGCGTGCTGTACTCTCGTGGTAACGCAGTTTGAACGGCAACTTGTAGTCTTCTACAGCACGCAATAAATCGTGCGACACCTGGACATGTGGATTTACGTGGAGATCAAGAATACCAAATAAGAAATTCGTATCCAGAAAGAGAGTAAGCTCACTCACACGTTCGCGGAATTCCTTGGCCACTTTGGGATCTACAGTGAGGGAGAAGTAGTTGAACGCTCCATCACCAAGTTCGGCTATATATCGCGAACGGTTTGCATGTTTGCCAGCCTCTGCCAGGAAACTAGATATCGCAGCCCTCGCGTCTTGGTGATACTCTCGCTCAACATTGGCTTCCAGTGCAGAATTGAGGAGCGACGATAGTTTTTCGGCCTGATCTAGCCCGGTACCGGTATTCGGGTCAAGTAATGCGACAGCCTGCATACCATGGCGTCGGAATGCCTGTGCCAGATAATCGCGAAGTGCTTTCCATACTCCATCCAATGGCAATGCAGGCGAAGAAAGAGCGACGGTCTCTAGCCATTCATCTCTTACTCTGCACTCCAGATCCTTTGCTGCCTGAATAGCCGCTTGACGTTCTCCACGCAGCTGTGGCTGCATTACGATTCCGGCACCTGTGGGGCGAAGAAGCATCTGGTCTTGTAACAATCCATCAATTGCCTGCTCGATTTGGTGCTCAGGAAAGCGCAACCCGAACAGGATCTCCACCGCTTCACTGAGTTGCTTGGTTTCGTGAAACGTGTCCTCCGACAGGATAACAAGACACTGAAGGACCAACTGCTTGATAGCATCTTCGTGATCTCTAACTGACGATACAGCAACAAAGTTGCACATTTGCTCGAATCCTGGCTTCGAAACATGCGCCATTATCGGATCAGTCATACAAAGCATCCCTTCCGCATCAACCACATGACCTGTGTGTACAATTATAGCAGACATTATCGAGTAGGCGCTGCCTAGGCGGCGATGCTAATGACGTTTTCCGCTCTGCGTAAGCGGCTGCGGTGCACTGGGTCGCACTACTCCAACCTAAATCTGGACACCGTGTTGGACTCGAAACCTCCCAGCTCCAAAAGCCGATTTTGAGCTCAAAAATCTCGTAGTCGAACTTTGGGGTAGTCACAAAGATTCAGAGAAAGTGCCGGAGAACAGAGAATTTGGGGGCAAAATGTGGGGTTTGGGGCATGAACCTCGACTACGAGATTCCGACGCTTGATTCGTCAGAACAGCCGCTTCCACGCTCGGAAAACAACAAACCCCCGCCAGCGTCGCTGACAGGGCCAAATGGTTGAGAGATTGGTTTGTAATAAGAAACTGGCTCACCACTTTCTCTTTCATCGAAATCGTCTCATCCCTCTTTACTAGTCCAGCGCGGTGTGCACTTTGGATTTCCTTGAAATGGTTTATGTGTTTTTCTGGTTCGAGAGATGTATACAGCAATTCTAAGACAACCACTGGCCCCAACACATACAACATTGTTGCCTGACTCCTGCCATTCAGAGAACAATCCGCGACAACGCTCTTTAACTCAAGTTCTTAGCGTTGTCAAGACACAGCACCGCAGTTCGCCCCCGTCTTGTTTCTGCCGACCTAGCACATGATTCAACACAGCAACAGGTATCTCCTGTGTGCAGGTTTTCCCGAGCCAAGTCTCTTCGAATGTACACGGCTCGACTGGAGCCTTGCCCTCTCAGGCATGCAAACCATTCTGAGCAGTTCTGAGAACTTACAAGTCACACTATGCATTGTCAGGCAAGCTTTGTTATAGTATAATACGTACAGTTGGATGTGACAAACGTATTACCCCGGTCGGTTTATCTGCTATTGATTTGCGCAGTTCTTCTTTATAGCTCGGAGGCTCCAAAATGCCCTACTCGCGATTTGATTCTACAGTGTTCAAACAGACCTTGAGCGATCACCTGGAATACTGTTGTGATAGCGAAGTTCTTTGTGAAGTGATTAAGGTTCTCGAAGGTCTGATCGCCAGGTCGAACAGCGAAGAAGTAAACTGGCGGGAGTTTAAATCGTTCTGGCCACCGCGCATAGTGCAGGCCTATCAGAACAACCATGTGGCGACATTCTTCGGCGCAGGACTTTCCTTCGGTGCCGGACTTCCAGGTTGGAATGATCTGCTGCTACAGTTGGGGGCTGATGGTGCATTGGTCGGAGACCCAGATCTTTCGCACGACCCATTGACCCTCGCAGAACTAGCTGCAGAGC
>JAQTRE010000207.1 GCA_028711995.1 Dehalococcoidia bacterium
GAGATTATTTCGCAAACCGGGTATTCGATTCACTCAATGCTGCCACCCTTCAAGCAGAACATGGACTGGCACACTTGGCATCCAATAGAAAAGCGTTGAAAAATTTGACTGATTGGCCCTGGATTAATGCCATTTTGAATGCTATGTAGAATGAATCAATCCGGCTCCCGGCCGTCTCCTTCCCAGCGCCATCCTCAGTGCCCTTGCAGCCAGATCGGCCGTGATCCGGTCTGATGTAGCCCATCCGATGATCTTGCGCGAGTAGATATCCATCACCACCGCCAGATACAGCCAGCCTTCCCTGGTCCAGAGATAGGTGATATCCGATGCCCATACCTTGTCGGGACCATTGATGTCAAACTGGCGGTTGAGCAGATTGGGAGTGACTGGATGATGGTGTCGGCTGTTGGTGGTCATCCGGTATCGTCTGCTGCGTTTGACCGATACCCCTGCTTTCTGAATCAGGCTGCGGTCTCGATGCCGCCCTACCGGATACCCCATCCCTTGCAGCCTCCCAGCTATCCGTCGGCTGCCGTAAACCCCTTTGGTCTGTTGATGAAGCTCTCTGACTCGGGTCATCAGAACAATTTCATCCTCCGGCCTTCGCCTTCCGCCTTGTTCTAAGTGGAACCCCACGGGCTCACGCCCGTGGGGTTCCACTTGAAGCCTATTTCGGTCAATAAGTCGGCCATGGTACTTGTCTTGCTGTTCTTCATCTCGTCAACCCGAACCGGCGTTTTGCCCCCGACATATATAAGAGCGTCTCGGTATGCAACACCTCTGCGGAGCTCCTCAAATAATGCCTGACAAACTCGGAAAGCTCATTCGAATTGTGAAATATCGCCGATATCATCAACTGAAAAGCCCCGGTAGTAATCGCCAGATGATTGACCCGCTTGTCGACAAGCAGCCTATCGACAAGCGCCACGATCGCTCCCGGCTGAATCCTTGCCAGTATTGCGACCTGCACGTCGTAGCCAAACGCCATCGGATCGGCGACGCTGACCACTCGCAAGATGTTATCATCGAAGAGGGCCTGCAGTTTACGACTGACGGATAGCCTGCCGAGGCCCAAATTCTTGCTCAGATCGGTGATGCTCGCTCTGGGCTCTGACTCTATCTCTCGGATTAGTCTGAGATCATGGGAATCAAGTGCTCGGAGCCTAGCCTCCTTGAGACCCGATTCCTCGCCTCTCAGGTACATCCAGGAATCTTTGACCATTCTCAAGACTGTCATGGTTTCAAGATCGGCCACATCGGGATTGGTGCCCAGTTCCTCAGTGATGAACAGAAGAAGTTCCTGCGGATCGCGAAACGTCGCCGAAAAGAATATGTCATAGCGGCCAGTGACACTAACAATTGCCCGTGCAGAGCGGTGTTCCCTCAAGTAATCTGCCACATCTCTAGCCTTGCCGGGCCGCGCGTTGATCACGAACAACGTCATCAGCGGAAATCCCAGTGACTGTCGGTCAGGGATGGCAACGATGTTCATCACGTCCAGCTCAACCAGTCGCTGCATTCTACGCCGCACCGTGTCAGGACTCATGTTGAGCTTTGCAGCCAGATCAGCCTTGCTTTGTCTGGCATCGACCTCCAATTCCTTGAGCAGCATTTGGTCAAGCTCATCGATTTTTTCAGCTCGGAATGATAGTGTATCTTTGTCTTTCATCTCGCAACAAAGTATCCCTGGTGATTGCCATAACCAGCACCTATATGATACTATGTGAGTGTTATGCCTTCAAGTAGGGCTTTAATGTATTCATTATGCTCATAAGTTGCTGCTTAATTCTGGCAATGAATGGTTTAAGGAGGTCAACATGGCAGTATTGACTGAAGAGATGAAACAGATGATCAAGAGCAAACGTTACGCGATGGTAGCTACTGCAACGAAAGACGGCATACCAAATGTAGTCGCTATGGGATCGCCGAGGGTGCTGGATGATCAAACCCTGGGCTTTGGGTGTGGAACCAAGGGTAAAACTTACAAGAACGTCCACGATAATCCTTTTGTAGCCATTACAGTGGTTGACGACAAGATGCGGGAATTCCAGTTTAAAGGGAAGGCCACTGTGGAAACAAGTGGGCCCTTCTTTGAGTCGTTAAAGGCCGAATGGACCAAGATGAAGCTCGTTCCTCAATGTGTCGTCAAGGTTGCAGTCAGCGAGATATATGCTTTCCCATCCAAAGCTTGACATGGTGACTGCACGTCCTTGGGTCCTCAGGCACACACATCTGATAGGATAGCAGCATTTTGGCACGGGATATCCATTGAATTTCATTGGCACGCCGTGGGCAGTCGCATTGATGTTGAAATGAATTCATTTTGGATAATTCCCGGAGATCCCTTTCATTCTGGCAATCCGGCCGGTTTCTGCTGTAATGACTCCATGGAGAACATTACCCTGTGTGGCTTGCCCACATAAGGCATGAGATGAGCGATTTGAGCCAGCGCGAGACGTCCGCTTCTTCCCCCGTTTGGGATTACAGCTTCCGTCCTCGTTCGGTCGCTATTGTAGGAGCCTCATCCGACCCCAGTCGCCCGGTTTACTTCCAATTCCAGCAAGCGATGATTAATTCAGGATACCGCGGCGAAATCCACTTCATCTCCCGCAGTGATGACGATATATTGGGCATCAAAACGTATCGCAGTATTCAGGATGTTCCTGGTCCGGTAGACTACGTTATCGCGGCAATCCCTGCGGCGACGATTCCTCATCTGATGCGAGAGTGTGTGGACAAGAACGTCAGGGTCGTCCACCTCTTCACTGCGGGGTTCAGTGAGACCGAAAGTCAAGGAGGGGGCGATTTTAAAAATCGTCTCCGAGGGAAACATTCGCATAATTGGGCCCAATTGTATGGGAGTCTATTGGCCGGAAGCGGGACTCAGCTATAGCCGTGATTTCTCAAGAGTCAGCGGGCCGGTGGGTTATCTCTGCCAGAGTGGCGGCAACACGACTTATGTGGTTGAGTCCGGCCTTGTCCGGGGTATCCATTTCAGCAAAGTTGTCAGTTATGGCAATGCCCTGGATGTGAACGAAGCAGATTTGCTGGAGTATCTTGCCAATGATGCCCAAACTCAAATCATCGCTGTGTACATCGAAGGATTCAGAGAGGGACGGAGGTTCTTCGAGCTGCTACAAAAGACGGCGCTGAGGAAACCAGTTATCGCCGTCAAGGGGGGAAGGACCGCTGACGGTGCGAGGGCAGTCTCCTCTCATACCGCGTCGCTTGCCGGTTCGGACGCCATCTGGGAAACCCTGTCCAAACAGACAGGCATGATCTCCGCCGCCGATCTGGACGAGATGATCGACTTACTGGTTACGTTCGACTGCTTCAAAACACCGGTCGGACCCAATGCGGCTATTTTTGCGCTCGGTGGAGGAGTCAACGTACTAGCCCAACTTCCGCAGTTTTGAATCTGGGAGGTGGTTCTCCCGAGCGTAAAGTCTACACTACATTTTTGTAAATCCTCATTCTCTGGGGCAGATGTAATCCAAGCATCTGGAGCAAGATGGCCTG
>JAQTRE010000208.1 GCA_028711995.1 Dehalococcoidia bacterium
TCTGAACCCCTGCTCCCATCGCCACTACAGCCACATCGAAATTACGGACTCCCAGTCTATCGAGGACCGTCTCGTCAGTGGCATCAGCCTTGACCGCATGGGCTGTCCATGCCGCTACACTCTGGACCGCTGCCTCATCGCTATCAATGGCGAGCACATTATGTCCCATCTCGTACAGCGTCTTCACCAGACTCACGCCAAATCGTCCCAGCCCAATAACAACTACCTGTCGTTTCACAACAGCCCTCCTTCCTAACCGATTCTCACCGCTTCCCGCGGATACTGATATTTGGTCGGCTTCTGACGTTGCACCAGCATCAATGCCAAAGTAAGAGGCCCAAAGCGACCGACAAACATAGTCAGAATAATGATCAAGTGGCCGGCCGTGGTCAAATCAGGGGTGATGCCGGTGGATAGACCCACCGTGCCAAAAGCCGAAACCGTCTCAAAGAAAAGGTAAAGGAATCTGACATCCTCTGTCATGGTGAGCACCAGAACCACGATGGATACGAGCCCCAGTGACAGTGCCACCACCGCCATGGCACGGTAGACTTGTTGAACGGCGAATTCCCGGCCGAAAACCCCGGCATTCTCTCTGCCTCGAAGGGAACTCCATATGGTGGTAGCCAGCATGCCAAAGGTGTTGACCTTTATGCCTCCGGCAGTGGAACCTGCCGCCCCACCGATGAACATCAGCAGGATGGTGACAAAAAGGGTGACCTCTTTGAGGCCGCCGACGTCGAAGGTAGTGAAACCAGCCGTTCGGGGTGATACCGACTGAAAAAAGGCAACCAGTATTTTCTGGGGAAACGCAAGCGGACCGAGGGTTGCCGCATTAGAGTATTCGGTCAGGAGAATAATGATCGTCCCCAGCCCTAACAGTACTCCGGTGGTGCTGAGCACAATTTTGGTATCCAGGGAAAATCGATTCAGACGACGAGCAGTGAACACATTTGCCAGTACGATGAAACTGATGCCGCCGAGAAATACCAGCGTGGCGGTTACCAGGATGACCAGTGTGTCAGTCTGATAATCCATCAGACTGCGGAAATTGCCGAAGATATCAAAGCCGGCATTATTGAAAGCGGAGACCGATAGAAAGACCGATCTCCACAAGGCCGTCCCTGTGGAACTTTCAGTAGAAAAATGTATGTAGAACAAAGCGGCGCCGATGATCTCCGTAACCGCAACGAAAATGGCGATCCTTTTTACCAGGCCTACCAGGCCCCCTAACCGCTCCAAACCCATCGATTCAGCGATGAGGAGCCGTTCCTGAAGTCCGATTCTCCGGCCCAGCGCGATAAGAAACAAAGTGGCACTGGTCATGAAACCCAGGCCCCCGATCTGAATAAGCGCCAGGATTACCCCTTGACCAAAGGAATTCCAATGCGTTCCTGTGTCAACAACCACCAGACCGGTCACGCATGTGGCGGACGTAGAAGTGAAGAGAGCGTCCAGAAGTGAGGTGAAATGTCCGGACCGGCTCGATATCGGTAAGCAAAGCAGAATAGTTCCCACCGCGATGATGGCTGCAAAGCCATAAATCAATGACATCGGCGAGATGCCGTCTTCTTTGGGTTGGGGAATGAGGGTCAGAGGAACTCGCCACGGATTGCTTCTCGGAATGCGCAATATACTAACCGACTGTTCTCGCCTGTATTTCCTCTCTTCCAAGTCGAAAATGGGCATAGTGATGTGATTCTAGCTTCATGAAAGCTCTGTGTCAAGCCAAAGTGATTTAGGGAAGCTCTGAATGAGTGCCATCAATCTGTGCAACCCCGGACAATCCGGTAATTAACGTAGTAGTCATCGATCACTGTGATCCACATGCTGAATATTGCATTACTCCCGTGCTATACTAATTTCGCAATTATAGGAGTCTCCGCCAGGGTTGTTTGGACATCTCATCACTGTTTTGGATGACTCCAGCGTATGCGATAGCGCGACGCACTCGAGACAAAAGAGGCGTTATGGAATTCAAAGAGCTTCTGGTCGTTATGCCTCACAGCGGCGTACTGATTCCGGTAGAGATACCGCCCGATTCCCTTTCCAGTGAATTCCCAAGACTGATGAGGAACGTCGATTGGTACACCGATTGGCTCTATGACTTTCGTGACGTGCTCGCCAACTCGCAACTGGCATTTCCCTATTGCAGTCTGATTCTTGAGGCCAACAGGCACCCGGAGGAACTGGACGCCAGCGTCCCGCTCAAGGATGCTTTGGGTGATCCGATCTACTCAGTTGGGTCTGAGCCCGACCAAACACTGCGAAAATTGCTTAGCAAGAAATATCTGCATGCGTTTCACCGAAATATCGATATGGAAATCGCTCACGGCAAGGCATTCATGCTCGATGCCCACTCAACGGTGACAGCTCGAGGTGTGGAAGACAATCAAATCGAACTGATGAACCTACAGTTCTCTCATCAAGGCGAGACACTGGAATACTTCTGTCCTGACATCTTTATAGAGACATACGCCAACGAGCTGCAGAAGAGACTGCCCCACGTTAGAGTGACCATAAACGAATCGGACTATATCCGGTCCTATGGCCATGTGTGCGGTGAACATTCCACCAACGCCATGAGGAGAGTCGGGAACAGAGTGCCGGCGATTCTGCAGGAGACCAATCAGAAACTGTATATGAGTGCAGAACGCGTCCCGAATATGGAAGCTTTGGAAACACTCAGAAGGGCCTTCGCGGAGGCGTTGCGCCGGATGTTCGCCAAGGTGTATCGGGGAAGCTGAGGATAGAGAGATGATCAACCTGAGAAATACCCGCCAAACATTTGATTTCGATTGCGGGGCAAAGGCCCTGCAAACGGTTATGGAATACTATGGGGTCGAAATGCGCGGAGACGAAGTGTTGAAGGAATTGAACTCCGACAGGAGCGGCACCAACCCTGTTAACATGATCGCTCTGGCAGAGAAAAAGGGCTTCCAGGTTTTCGCTTCTGCCAATGTTCCCCTGGAGGAACTCAAACGCTTTGTTGACGAAGGCTACCCGGTGATTGTGCTTTTGCAGGCGTGGGCGGAAAGGTATATGACCCTTGAAGACTGGAGATCGGACTTTGAAGACGGCCACTACGCCATCGCCATCGGCTATAAGGACCATGTCATCATCTTCGAAGATCCGTCGTCAATTCGCCGCACGTGGCTGACGGAAGAGGAATTTCTGGCCCGCTGGCACGATAAGGATCCCGGAACGGGCAGAAAGGTCAATCATTTTGCGATGGTCCTGAAAGGCAAGAAGCCCGTTGCCAGAATAGCGCCGGAACATATGGACTAGGGAAACTTGCGCCATTGTCCCGTAGAGGATGACTCCCTCTTAGGCAGAGATACAAAACCGCTACAGTGAGCAAACTCGCCATAGAAGGCACCAGTCAGTCGGGCCACAGAAAGGTGGAATCGCTGTCCCCAATTGGCCAGGCCAAGACTGGTCATCCGGGGTAATCCGGTTCAATCGAGGTTTCAACTCAAGCGCCAAAC
>JAQTRE010000209.1 GCA_028711995.1 Dehalococcoidia bacterium
ATCAGGCAGTTGGAAGTTATCCGCGAGCAGTACCCCAATATCGGAATCATCCTTCTCTCCACGCTTTATGATATTCAAGGAATTAAGGAATTGCGGGAATTCACCAAGAAAAGCTCCAAAGGATGCGCCTTCTTGCTGAAGCACTCCATAGACAGGATCGGTCAGTTGACCCAGGTGGTGCATGCCGTCACCGAGGGCCAGGTCATTCTGGACTCAGTGGTCATGGAAGGCCTGATCGGCGCAGGTGAGGCCAAGACTACTTTCTTAAAAGAGCTGACTCACAGGGAACTGGAGGTCTTGAGCTGGATGGCAAAAGGCTACCGTAATGGAACCATTGCTGAGATTCTCTGCGTTGACCCGAAGACCATTGAGCGTCATATCAACGCCATCTACAGCAAACTCAATATGGTAACGGAGTCCAAGCATCCCAGAGTGAATTCCATCATGCTTTATCTGAGAGCCACGGGACAGCTCCCCTGCGGCGATGTTGTTGAGGGATAGATACAGGATTCAGGGGCCAGCATTCGTAGGGGCGACTCTCGTGGTCGCCCAAGACAAGAGGTTTCGATGAACCCCTTCTCAATCCCCCTTTCGTACAGGGGGAAGCTCACTCAATATCAGGGACCTGAGAATGTTTTCCGAATGCTTTGTTCAACCTCACTGTGTCTCTTCCATCCAGTCCAGCATCTGAACTAATACCTTATCCCCTTCTTTGACCGCCGGGGCATCTTCCGGGATAACGATCAGCCCATTGGCTCTGGCCATCGAGGTCAGAATACCAGAACCCTGAGGGCCTGTTGAACAGGCATAGTATTGGCCATCACGTTGGACTACGGTAGCCCTGGCATAGACCCGACGCCCATCCGTGTTTTTGATTCGGCTCTCGCTGATGGCAGTGATGGCTGGCTTAGCGAAGTTCTTTTTCCCCAGCATCTTCAAAATGGCGGGGCGGGCAAATTGCTCAAATGTTACCATAGAACTCACAGGGTTGCCGGGTAACCCCAGATGAGGGACCCTTTTCCCTTTTTGCTCCAGCACTCCAAAAGCCAGAGGTTTTCCGGGCTTCATGCGTACCGTCCAGAATGAGATGGTACCGTTCTCGGCAAGTATGTTCTTGACAATGTCGTAATCCCCCATCGAAACCCCACCCGAAGTGAGCAGCATATCGAAGTCCATCGCCAGAGCAATCTTTTTCGATAAGTCCTCGCGGTTGTCTGCCCCTATCCCCAGGATTTTGGGAATGCCGCCGTAGCGGAGCACTTGCGCCGCAATACTGTAGCTGTTGCTGTTGTAAATCTTGCCCGCCGGAAGCGGCTGCCCGAGACCCACCAGTTCATCCCCCGTGGCCAATATGGCTATCACCGGGCGACGAATGACCGGGGCTTGAGCATATCCCAGCGATGCCAGAATCCCGATCTCCTGGGGACGAAGCACTGTCCCTTTCGCCATGACGATACTGCCTTTGCCCACATCCTCTCCGGCTTCCCGGATGTTCTTTCCCTTCTCGATTTCTCTCAAGACGCCGATCTCATCGAGAGACTTTCCCGTTGCCTTCCGCTTCTCCTCGTCGGTGTCTTCAAACGGAACAACGGTGTCCGCGCCTGTGGGCATCGGTGCGCCGGTCATAATCCGGATTGCGGTTCCCGGTGTGACCTCCTGCTTGGAGACGTGTCCGGCGGCAACTTCCCCGATCACCTTCAAGACCTGGGGATGGGAATCTCCGGCCCCTTTGATGCTCTCCCACTGGACTGCATAACCATCCATAGCCGAATTGTCCCAGGAGGGGATATTGATTTCCGCGATGATGTCTTCATCGAGAACCTGCCCCAGACATTCCAGAACGGGCCTTTTCTCCAGCTCGAGAACCCGGATATTGCTCAGGATTCGTGCCAGTGCTTCTTCAACGGAAATCATGGTTGGACTCCTTCTTCGAATGCTGTGGTCACTTGCCAAGACACTCGACCTCACACCGTTCTTAGAATAGTTGACCGTCGGAGTACTGTCAACGCAGGCCTCATTTCACTGATCTGCACCATAATATCCCAAAAACAAAGATGACGGAATGCAGTAGATTTTGTGCTTTTGCGTGTATCCTGCCTCCAAGACCGGGGGATCAAGGGGGATGATTGTCTTGAGCACCTTTCCCCTGTAAGTGAAAGGCTATGTCTATGAATCGCTGCCTTGCAGGACGACCGCCACCATGACTGCTATAATAAAGGGAAATACGCAGGGGGTGCCGGGATGCTGAGCGATCGTGAGAAGGAAAGGTATGACCGGCAGATGATGTTGCCGAATTTCGGCCCGGGAGGCCAGGAGAAGCTGAAGCGCTCCAGAATTCTTGTGGCTGGAGTGGGCGGACTGGGATGCCCTGCCTGCGCTTATCTGTCAGCCGCCGGAGTGGGGAATATCCGCATCGTCGATAATGATCGCATCGACATGAGTAACCTGAATCGGCAGATCCTTCACTGGGACAAGGATGTCGGCAGAATGAAAGTCGATTCCGCGGCAGAAAAGCTCACGGAACTCAACAGAGATGTGAAAATAGAAGCCATCGCTGAGACCATCACCGAAGATAATGTTGCCCATCTCAGCGCGGATTGTGATGCCATTCTGGATGCCATGGATAATATCCCGGCCCGGCTTATCCTGAACAGGGAAGCCATTCGGAGGAAGATTCCTTTCTTTCACGGCGGCATCTATGGAATGGAAGGCTGCGCGATGACGGTCATTCCCGGCAGTTCAGCCTGCGTAAGGTGCATCAATCCTGACCCTATCCCCACCAAGAACAAATTTCCTGTTATCGGGGTTGCTCCAGCTCTGATTGCCATCATTCAGGTGACGGAGGTTCTGAAGTTTCTGGTTGGAATGGGAGAATTGTTGACCAATCGGCTGCTGGTTTATGATGGATTCGCTATGTGTTTCAGCGAGATCGCTGTGAGGCAGAATCCGGACTGCGATCACTGTGGCCCGCATGCAAAATGATGTTACAGGTTGGGGTTTCGCCAAGTAATACCTCCGGATGTTCATTCATTTTGATTTGGAATGAAGCTCTACGGTGTCAAGAATTCACGGATTAAGAGTCTCAAGCAAGGGGTTGATTTAGGTAGATGCGAATGTTAAAATCGCACTCAAGCACTCATCTCCAGACATGGGTTTTACCGATGTCCATCAGGAATCCCATGTTCACATCAGAATCCTCAAGATCAGTGATTGTGACAGCGCGGGGGCAGTGGCGGTTGTGCAGAAGAAGATTATTGCGAGCAAGTCCGATTATAGATACGAAGTAAGCAAAGGAGGAGAGCGATGCAAATGAAAAGCACTCTATGGTACAAACTGGCGGCCCTGGTTCTGGTTCTGGCCCTGATGGTGCCGGTACTGGCAGCCTGTGGCGATGATGACGAAGAGACCACAAC
>JAQTRE010000210.1 GCA_028711995.1 Dehalococcoidia bacterium
GTCTACAGAATCGTGACCAGTTTGGCAATGGCCTGCGGTCTGGATGGTTTCCATCCCCACAGCCTGCGCCACTTCTTTGCCACCCGGCTGGTTGAGTGTCAAAAACCACGTTCTTTGACCCATTACTAACCACAGACTTTGACCCACCCGGGTGATTTAGTTTTTACCACTGTGGAATTATGGTGTCAAGACCTCCTTTCGCCGATGTGGTGACAATTTTTCCCGGTAGCTGGTACCTTCGATGACGATCTGGTAACTTGCATTGGCCAGCCGGTCTAATGCGCTGTTGCCCAGGACAGGGTCATCGAAGAGGCCCAACCATTCTTCCACGGCCCGGTTACTGGTGATGGCAAAGCTGGACTGGCGGTGCCTGGCGATGATCAGCTCATAGAGATCGGTTGACTGCTGAGCGGTGAGCTTCTGCAGGCCGAAGTCGTCGATGATGAGCAGGTCCGGGCTGAGGAAGGACCGAAAAGCCTTCTCCAGAGAATGATCGACTCTGGATTGAGCCAAGGTCCTGAAGAAGGCGTCGGCCCGGATGAAGCGAACGCTATGTTCGGCGCGTATCGCGGCAAATCCGAGAGCTTGAACCAGAAAGGATTTGCCCACGCCGACGGGACCGACAAAGAGGACATGCCCATGCCGGTTGAGGAAGTCCAGGGAGAAGACAGCATCCAATAGTCGTCGATCCACACGGATGGAGGCGGTCCAGTCGAAATCCTCCAGACGGCAAACCTCTTCGAATCCGGCGGACTGGAGATGTGTCTCCAGATTGCGATTATCCCGTCGGCTGACCTCATCAGCCAAGACGATCTGGAGAAAGGCAGCGTAGTCCAACTGATCTCGTCGGGCGAGGGCCAGTCGTTCCGGGAGGGTGTTGAGCATATAGCTCAGCCGCAGGCGTTTGAGCAGCGGCTTGAGTTCATCAGTAGTGGTCATTGAAGTCCTCCTTCATCTTTGAGAGTTTCGGCATGTTGGCTCCCGTTGTTGCCGCCAATGGCAAAGACACTGCCAGGACGGGCAAAACGTCCTGGGGGTGGTGTGGAGGATATCAACTCCGGCAGTGTCTCATGCTCGAGCGCCTCCACCAGGATACGTTCCAACCGGCGCACATCGATCAAGTCCACTGCCAGCGCTCTCTCGCAGGCTTTATCGAGTCGCGAGGGGGTGTATTTTTCTCCCAGGCGCAGCAGCTTATACGCCTGTCGCATCTTGGCCCAAGGTGTAGCACCGCCGAGGAGCTTATCGGCGAAGTCCCCTACCGAATCCCCCAGTTCAGCACTCTTCCGGCGCAAATAGTTGGGGGAGCGCAGCGTATACGGTGTCAGTTCCTTCGGATAATCCTCTGGATCGGTGGCTCGTCCTCCCGCCGGCTGGCGGGGATGGACCTTCACCAGTTGTCCCTGACGATAGAGCCGAACCAGTTTCCGGTCGCCCCTCACCTCCAGCTTGGTTCCTGGAGGACAGGTGCTATACGGGGCGGAGTATAGGGCATATCGGTAAGAAATGTGGTGATCTCGATGCACCATAGCCTTATGCCAGTCAGGAACATCATAGGGCTCGCCATCGTAAGGCAGAAGGCAGGCTCGCTCCTCTTCCCGGAAGACCACCAGGGGTAGTCGCCGGGTGGTGCCATGAATGCGTTGCCCCGCTGTTTCCAGGCACCAATGCTTGGCTTGATGGCGCATATCCGGTAGGCCATCGAATTGGCCTCCCTTGAAGAACCGCTCTCTGACATAAGAAATCCCTTTTTCGACTTTTGGCTTGTCTTTTGGGTGACTGGGCCTCGCCGGATCTGCAATGAAGCCCCGGTGCTGGGCATACTCCAGAAAACCACGGGTCATCCGGGGATTGAGTGGATCGGGTCCGACCACTGCCGCAGGGAAATTGTCCAGTATCAGCTGCCGGGGAATTCCGCCGAAGAAAGCCCAAGTAGTTTCCAGCCCTTCGATCACCTCACCCAATTGCTGGCTGAATAGCGGCCACAAGAAGCTGTGGCGGGAATGGTTGAGCACGGTCAGCATGCCCCAGGCCACGCGTTTGCGCCCTGTTGTGGGATCATAGATCATTCCCAGCCGTCCGAAATCTACCTCGGCCATTTGTCCCGGCTCGGTATCCGCCATCCGCACGGTCGTCTGAGAGCTTTTACCAAACCAACCTTTCCGAGTCACATAACGACGCAGGCAGGTATAGGCCACCGTGCACTGGTTCTGAGCCAGTAGCTCTTGAATCCTGGTGAGCTTCAGCCGGTCTCTTTTGATCCACTCCTCGATCTGCTCTGCCCAAGGTTCCAACACCTTGTCAGTGGGTATCGTTACCTCATGCGGGCCAGTATGGTTGGCTTGGAGCAGAGTAACCAGCTGAATATCCGTCGGAGGCGGCCCGTCGCGTCCCAGACCGCAGCTTTGAGCGTTCAGAATATACTTCCGGATCGTGTTGCGGGATAGACCGGTTGATCGGGTGATCTCACGGATACCTCGACCCATCTGCCACTGTCGGATGACTTCTGTAATTTCCACTCGGGAAACCTCCTTGTATGCCATCGCCGCTCCTCTTCAGTCTTTCTGCAGCGATGATAATGGATTCCTTCCCCGGGTGGGTCAATGTCCGCGGCTAACTGGTGGGTCAATGATGGTGGTTAAAACCTCGCTCAGAGGGTCAATGTTCGCGGTTTTTTACAGGCAAGAGGATTTTGAATCAGCGATAAAGGATGATAAGCCTCTGGCAGAAGCGCTCAAAGAGATATTAAGATCGTCTCCTTCGCTTTCGTCACTTTTTCTTACAGGCACAAGGTTGCCGAACCCGTTCAAAACGAAGCAAGTGTCTTCGGCTGATGTTTTGTATGAGGGACACCTGCACCCAACCTATTTCAAATTTCAAAAACTGGATTATGGTAAGGAACTCAAGCATAAGACTCCCAGGAATATGAAATGCAGGATTATCTTCGAGACCGATGTGGTGAATGACTACTTTGTCCGGTCAGACAATCATGGAGAATTTGTAGTGCAGATGACGGACGGTCTTGGGGTTAAGGAATGCAAAGATTACGGTTTGACCTTGCGTGATGGTCGGGCAGTGCTGAGCCTGACACTGCCAGACGATAGTGTCATTGGACAAGAATTGAATTATGAGGCCAGAGTTTCCGACCCAACACTTGTCAAGCCATTCATCAATCGATTCACGGTTATGGTAGCTCCTGAACAGGATACCGTACGCACAAAACCCAAGAAGGCATTTCCTCCCTTAGAGGATGATGGTCATAAACGCGAAACCTCGACTAGATTGAGTATTCCAAGTATCAAGGAAATCAAGGAATCCCAATGGGAGAAATATGG
>JAQTRE010000211.1 GCA_028711995.1 Dehalococcoidia bacterium
CACCCTCCAAGAAAGTGGTTCTTCCGCTGTATGGCGACTTAAGAACGGGAATGCCATCGGTTTGGCTCAGATTCCTCCGACTGAGCCAAAGAATTTCATTTACCCTTACCTGTCGAAGCGAAAAGTTGTTTCCTATAGTGAAAAGATTAATGAAGGGATTGTTAATAGTGTCACAGAGAACTTCCAGAACCTCTATTCGAAGGTAGATCGGTTGTCGAATCCGAGACATCCAAAGAATAATGTCTACATGCAGGCGTGCAAGGACACCGTAGGATTTGAAATCACAGCTGCGGCCTCTCACAATGGGAAACAAGCCGTTTATATGGTTGGAGATTTTGATACCATCCCACTTAGTTCAATGGGAGAAGGTGTTGCCAATATACTGGGATTTCTGGTCGACTTGTGCATCGCTAAAGACAAGCTATTTCTGGTGGAAGAACCCGAAAATGATATCCATCCGAAGGCACTAAAAAGTCTTCTTGGCTTGATCTCCAAGTCGTCGCGGGATAACGGGAACCAGTTCATTATCACCACGCACTCAGACATAGTTGTGCAGTATCTAGGAGCAGAGAAAGACAGTAAGATGTTCAATGTATCCATCGAGATGCGGGAGGGTGAGGTTCCCACATCAACCGTTGTTCCTGTAGATGATACCCCGGAAGCAAGAAGACATTTATTGGACAGTTTGGGATACGCACTTACCGACCTCGATTTGTGGGATAGCTGGCTTTTTCTCGAGGAATCCTCAGCAGAGAGAATCATCAGGGATTACCTGATAGGCTGGTTTGCACCGGGTCTTAGCCGTAAACTTCGGACTTTTTCCGCCAGAACGCGTGATGAAGTGGAGCCAAAGTTTGAGGATTTCAACAATCTTTTTGTGTACCTGCATCTTCAGCCGACTTATAAGAACAAGGTCTGGGTAATTATCGATGGTGGGGAAAAGGAAGAGAAGATTATTGAAAGGTTACGGAAGGCCTACAAGTCAAGCAGCTGGAGTGAAGATCACTTTCTTCAGTTTGGGGAGCATGATTTCGAGAACTACTATCCTGAGCCGTTCACGGAGAAAGTTGCACAGGTTTTGGCTAAGTCAAACGGCCAAAAGAAACAAGCTGACAAAAAGGCTCTCCTTGAAGAAGTATTAACCTGGATTGCACAAGACGAAGAGCAGGCTAAAGCCGCATTTGAGATTTCTGCTAAGGACGTTATTGAAAAGCTGAAGCTTATTGAGGCTGCTATAGGCAAAGGCTAGGGCGCAAAGTATTGCGCCCCTACAGAACCTTCTCCTTCGCCAGACTCAGGATAGACCTAATTTCATCCATCCCATCAAGGGGGGGCAGAGAGTGCAGAGAAGCGTCTCTGCCGGGGTTTTAGGGGTGTCCCCTAAGTTTTCTCTTTCTCCCCCTCTCCTTGAGGAGAGGGGATACGGGACGCAATCGACAACTCTGATCCTCCTTTCAGCTTAATGATCGTTCTGTATGTGGTACTGCCGAAGAAGAGAAACCGATGAGGTTCGCTTCGGGGCTTTCACTGGGCATGTCATAGTCGAAGGTACACGCAGAACATTACTGTCGAATATGTGGGCGTTACCCGGTCACTAGGACAAACTGAGTGCCGATGGTAAAAGAGCGCTCGCTCATCTCTTGGCCACTCAAGCAATCAGAGCCCAGCCAGTAATGGTGAAGTCCCGGCCAAGATCATGGATATCCGGCGGTAGCATGCCTTGCAGGTTATTCTGGCTTTTCTGGCTTGGTTGAGGTCACTCGGAGAACAACTCCGCATCTGACCCGCACCGGCGGAATTTCGAGATCGAAATTCTGGCTTTCTGGGTATTTAAACCCGGGTGGCATCCTGGCTACTTGGCTGGGTACTTTGCCCAGGTTTCATTGGACATTCATAGATGATCTTCCTGTCTGATGATGTTGACCCAGACCCGAGTCGAGAAAATGCAGCGATGAGATTCGGGAACTTCAGATGAAGAATCTCACTCAGAGGTCGTCAGAGGAAGTTCGAGATCCACGAGTAACAGCGGTGGCAGCATGCCCTACGGGTTTACTCTGGCTTTTCTGGCTTGGTTGAGGTCACTCGGCGAACAACTCCGCATCTGAGCCGCACCGGCGGAATTTCGAGATCGAAATTCTGGCTTTCCGGGTATTTAAAGCCGGGTGGCGTCCTGGCTACTTGGCTTGGTACTTTGCCAGGTTTCATTGGACATTCATGGATGATCGTCCAAGTCTGATGAGGTTGACCCAGACCCGAGTTGAGGAAATGCAACGATGAGATTCGGGAACTTCAGATGAAGGATCCCACTCAGAGTTCGTCAGAGGAAGTTCAAGGTCCTGATTTCTGGGATACATCGGTGAGTTGTCCATTTGCTCAGCATTGGGCATTCCGGGCACTATTGAAACTGTCTTCTGACTCTACCCACCAAAGAATCCTGGTTCGGTGCTTCACGGGAGTTGATTATGGGAAAGGTGACGGCCAATCAGGATGAGTCGTGATGGCAATTATACATGGGCTCATTATAGTTTGCCGAATCTCGTTAGAAAACGCGAAAAAGCCGTAATAAACCCATGTTCTCTAACCACGGTTTATAACTCCATCTGATCAGCCAGCATGGTCGGGGCATCCATCTGAGCCCCGACTTGTAGAGTCGCTTCATGGATATCGCCAAGAGGCTGCGCTGTCTTTGTCTGCTATGTGTTTTGACCTCTCGCTTTCAAGCAATAGTCGAAAGAGCATTTTGACTATTTGCGGTTTCACCGCTACATCGGCGGAAGCATCAACTGAAATTCAAGGCTACGGGGATACTCCTCTCCTTCTCTCTGACCCCATGTCGATCCACATCAATGAGACAATCTATACGATTGTTGCTCGCTTCGAGACGGCAACTGTCGAATGCAAGACATCTTGGCCAGTTGCTCGATTCGACGAAGAAGTACAGGCGAAAAAGAAGAAATGGACGAGGAGTTCGAGCAGGGAGTCTGTCTCAAAATTAGGTGAGTGCGGCAGACATACTGATTCGACTTAGCGCCTAACCAGTGTGTCTGCCGCACAAATCCTTTGGGGCAAGTCGTCTAATATACTAAACGGCTTCGCCCTGCAGCTGATTTAACTTACAGAAAGTAGCTTTTTCTCTCTGCGCCGCTCGCGGAAACCATCCACCAGACTATAGACCACCGGAATGACCAAGAGAGTCAGCGCTGTTGAACTGAACATCCCGCCGATGACTACAACGCCTAACTCAGCAGCAATCATTGTTCCCGAACTTGCCCCCAGCGCCAGTGGAATCATAGCAAAGATGGTAGTCATCGCTGTCATCAAAATCGGACGCA
>JAQTRE010000212.1 GCA_028711995.1 Dehalococcoidia bacterium
TTGAGCCTTTGAAGACGATGTGGGAGGCCAGCGACTGTATCTGTTCCCAAAGGCTTCATGACTTCATGCCGGAATGGATCGAAGCGCTTTCTTATCATGAGGAATTGAATGTCGAAGTCTCTGTAAAGCAATTGTGGAAACAGGCATTATACCCCAACACCTGCGGGGTCAAGAAAAGGCGTGGACAAGCGGACAACTCTTCGAGTTGACCCACATCTCCACGCCTCTGCTGTTACTGATTTGGGTAACAGTAATTATGAGGCAAATAACGTATCTCCGGTAACCGTTTCTATTGACGCAACACGGGCAATGTACACGGTCAGGACATATCGGACAAGGCCTCATTCTTCCCATACATGGGGTTTAATCCCCCTGCATATTCCCCTATAATGGAACTGATGAAACAGATTGCCTCTCGAATAATCTCTTGCGCCGAGACGATGCCCAGAACTTACCTCATCTGGGTTCACGCCCCAGAAATCGCCGCCGAGGCCTGTCCGGGACAGTTTGTCACCATCCGATGCGGAGAAGGATTTGAACCTCTGCTGCGTCGCCCCCTGAGCATTCACAGAATCAAAGATGGAAATCTGGCCCTGCTTTTTGGCGTGGTCGGAAAGGGGACCGAGTGGCTTTCCCGGCAGAGTGCAGGCAGCTCACTCGATATTCTGGGCCCGCTGGGTAACGGTTTTCAAATTCGGAAGGAATCAAAAAAGCTGCTCATGGTTGCCGGAGGGATAGGCGTTGCGCCGCTGGTAGCGCTGGCAGAGAGAGCTATCGATGAAGGCCTTTCAGTAAAACTGCTGCTCGGGGCTAGGACATCTTCCCATCTCTATGCCGAAGCGATAGAGAATGTGGAAATCATCCAGGTCACCGAGGACGGATCGGCGGGGAAGAAGGGAATGGCAACCGATTTGTTAGCCTCTCTTGCGCCCTGGGCCGACCAGATATTCGCCTGCGGCCCAATCTCCATGTATCGGGCGATGGCGAATATGAAAGCCGATCTTGGCAACAAGCCCGTGCAGGTCACTCTGGAGCAGATAATGGGTTGCGGAGTAGGGGCCTGCCGCGGCTGCGCCGTGCCGACAGTGCGGGGAATGAAGATGGTATGCAATGACGGCCCCGTCTTCGATTTACGGGAAATAGTGTGGGAAGAGATGAAGGAGCCTTTTATCGACAGGCTCACGAGATCGATCTGAGAACAATCGTCTGATCTCTGCCCGGACCCACGGAGACCAGGTCAACCCGTGCGCCGATGACTTCCTCAATTCGTTTCAAATAGCGCTGCGCTTCTTTGGGAAGAGCCCCAAATTTCAAGATGTCCCTAGTTGGTTTTTGCCAACCCGGCATCTCCTCGTAAACGGGATCACACTTCTCCAGCATGGCGAAACTGGCAGGCGGGATTTTCAGAACATCGCCTTCGAGCTTATAGCCGGTACATATTTTCACCGTGGGCATGGTATCGAGGATATCGAACTTGGTGATGGCCACTCCTGTAAAACCATTCAGCCGGGAGCTGAAGCGCGCCGCTACCCCATCAAACCAGCCGCAACGCCGAGGCCGACCAGTGGTAGTGCCATACTCCTTGCCCCTCTCTCGAATCGTATCTCCGATGGCATCAGTTGACTCCGTGGGCATGGGACCGCCGCCTACACGTGTGGTGTACGCTTTGAATACCCCGATAATCTTATTGATCTTCGTCGGGCTCAATCCTGTCCCCAGGCAAGCGCCCCATGCGGTAGGGGGAGATGACGTCACATAGGGATAGGTGCCGAAGTCAATATCCAGCATAGTTCCCTGAGCGCCTTCAAGGATGATGGTGTCGTTTCTTTCTGCCGCATCGTTTATGATCGAACTCGTCTCCCTGATGAAAGGAACAAGTCGGTCAATGTATATGCAGTATTCTCGATCTATATCGTCAAAAGATAGTGGCTTGCCCCCGAACACCTTGGTGATGCTTTTATTCTTGTAATCTAAAACGACCTTGAGACGTTTTTTAAACAGGTCTTTATCCAGCAAATCGCCCATCCGTATTCCCAACCGCGATACCTTGTCGGCAAATGCAGGTCCAATGCCCTGTCTGGTAGTGCCTAAAGCGCGGACGCCTCGGGCATCTTCTTCCAGGCCGTCGAGAAGGAGGTGATGAGGCATGATCAAGTGGGCCCGGTCGCTGATAAAGAGCCGGCTCGTATCAATGCCGCGCTTTTGCAGGTCATCGAGTTCTCCGATGAGAACTTTGGGATTGATAACCACGCCGTTCCCGATCAGGCAATCCACTTTAGAATGAAAGATGCCTGAAGGTATCAGGTGCAGTTTGAATTCACCGAACTTGTTTACTACGGTATGCCCGGCGTTGCTACCCCCGGAGAATCGAGCTACAATATTCGCCCTTTCTGCCAAAAGGTCAACGATCTTACCTTTTCCTTCGTCCCCCCACTGCCCCCCGATGATGGCGATTACTGGCATCTGTGCACCTCTTCTCTATCAGTGATATCGAGTCTCCACATCCTCATCTTTCACACCGCTTGCCCCGCCGTCATGAGCATGAAAAAGCGGAGAGGGAGGGATTCGAACCCTCGATACCATTCGGTATACCGCCTTTCCAAGACGGCGCACTAGGCCTCTATGCGACCTCTCCACGTTACCGTGATTGTCCCCTTTTTAACAAAGCGGAGGAGGTGGGATTCGAACCCACGGTCCCCAGAGGGGACACCGCTTTTCGAGAGCGGCACCATCGTCCACTCGGTCACCCCTCCCCAGCGGCGATTATACCATTCAGTGAAGCCCTTGACAACTCAGGCGGCGATACGTTATCATGTCCTAAATGAAAATGACTTTCATTTAGGAATTTGGGATGAGACCTAAGGATAAAAAACTGGCTTCAATCCTCACTCAGAATGGTTACAAACTCACCAGCCAGCGGTTAGCTGTTCTCGACGTGATTGCCAATGCACAGGAACACCTGACTCCCGCTGCCGTGCATCGGAAAGTAAGCCAGGATCATTCCGAAATCGGGCTGGTGACCGTTTACCGAACGCTGGAGATGCTCTCCGATCTGGGCCTTATCTGCAAGGTGGACCATCCGGGCAAGTCAAGCAGTTATACTCTAGCGCCGGCAGGACACCACCATCATCTGATTTGCTCCCGGTGTGGCGTGGTGGCTGATTTTACCGAATGTAATCTGGGAGAATTGGAGCAAAGACTTGCCCGGGATACCGGATTTGAGATCGAAGGGCATCTGCTTCAGTTTGTCGGGATATGTCAGCATTGCCGGAAACAAAGCTAGGAGCCTGTATATGAGAAGGAGGACCTGGATAAGTTTGGCAGT
>JAQTRE010000213.1 GCA_028711995.1 Dehalococcoidia bacterium
GATCTTCCAGAAGAACACCAGATGTTTCAGAAAGCGATCAGGGATTTTGCCGAAAAAGAGGTAAGCCTCTATGTGAATGAATGTGAAGACAGTCACGAGATGCCGATGGAGCTGTTCCGTAAGATGGGCAAACTCGGTTACCTGTGTCCTTCCTATCCGGAGGAGATGGGCGGAGGCGGGCTGGGAAAGCTGGGTGATTGTCTTTTGTACGAAGAAGTGTCTCGGATCAATGCCGGAATCGCGGGCAGTATAATGATTCAGGGTGGGGTGGGAACCTATGCCATATACAAACACGGCACCGAGAAGCAGATCAACGATTGTGTGATTCCGGTTATCAAAGGCGAAAAGATAACCGCTTTTGCGCTCAGTGAGCCGAACGCCGGGTCAGACGCAGCGGCTCTTCAGTCCACGGCTGTGAAAAATGGGGATACTTATGTTCTAAACGGTACCAAGATGTTCATCACCTGCAGTCCCAAGGCCGATTTTATGATCGTTGCGGCTTACACTGACAAGAGCAAAGGAGCCACCGGAGGCGTCACTCTGTTCATTGTTGAGAAAGGGACTCCCGGATTAACGGTCAATAAATTGCACAAGATCGCCATGTATCCGAATGAAGCCGGAGAAGTATTCCTGGACGAATGCCGCATTCCGGTGGAAAACGTCATCGGAGAAGTAGGCAAAGGCTTCCGCTACCTGATGCAAACCCTGGCGGCGGGACGTATCGTGCACAGCTCCTTGAGTGTCGGCCTGGCCCAGGCGGCCTATGAAGCTTCTCTGGAGCACGCCAAGACGAGGGTGCAATTCGGGAAACCCATCGGCTGCAATCAGGGGATTGCTTTCAAGATTTCTCGAATGGCCATCGATATCGAAGCGGCTCGCTGGATGACCTATCGGGCGGCATGGCTTCTGGATAACGGGAGGGAGTGCAACACGGAGGCATCGATGGCCAAAGTCATGTCCAGCGAAACCTGTGTCAATATAGGCAACGAGGCTATGCAGATTCACGGCGGATATGGATTCATGACGGATTCGCCTATCCAACGGTTCTGGCGTGACTCCCGAACCCGCACTGTGACAGAGGGGACCACAGAGATCCAGCTCACCGTCATTGCGAGAGCGCTGGGGCTTAAACCGTCATAGCCGTCGTGAAGCGAAAAAAATTTTCAGTACAGACAGTGCTATCTCTATGCGCAGAGAGCGGAACGTTCTCTCGCGTCAGAGTGGAGCATCGGCAATTTCAGCGGCCATAGAGCTCGCATTTGTTCAAAAAACCCATTTTAGCGACAGGAGGAGCAGTATATGAGTGTCACGAAGGGAGTTGGAGTCGGTCAGATAGCAGCTAAAGACTTGACGGGAGATCGGGTCAAAAACCGGCCCAAGGCATCCAATCCCGTCAAGGTTTGCGATACCACGCTTCGAGATGCGCATCAGTCTCTTTGGGCCACGCGCATGCGGATGGAGGACGTTGAATTTCTGGCCGAAGAGATCGAGAAATGCGGTTTCTATTCGGTAGAAATGTGGGGAGGTGCCACATTCGATGTCTCCCATCGTTTCCTGGGGGAGGATCCCTGGGAGCGCCCCCGCATTCTGAAGAAACTCATGCCCAAGACGCCGTTTCAGATGCTGCTTCGCGGGCAGAATCTGGTAGCCTATCGTAATCATGCCGATGATCTGGTAGATGCGTTTGTGGAGAAGGCTGCCGAGGTGGGAATCGATATCTTCCGGGTGTTTGACGCGGTCAATGACGAGCGCAACATCGAGCGGGCTGCCAAGGCCATCAAGAAGGCCGGAAAGCATTTTCAGGGCGCAGTGTGTTATTCTCTAACCCAGCCGAGACTCGGCGGGCCGGTCTACAACATCGCCTATTTTGTGGAGAAGGCCAAGGTTCTGCGCGATCTGGGGGCAGATTCCATTGCCATCAAAGACCAGGCGGGCCTGATTTCTCCCTATGATGCCTATGACCTGATAAAGGCGCTCAAGGAGGCGCTCACCATCCCCGTCGAGCTCCATACGCACTATACCAGCGGGCAGGGCTCGATGTCCTATTTGAAGGCCATCGAGGCCGGGGTGGATATTATCGATACAGCGGTTTCGCCACTTGCCCTCAGGACGTCTTCTCCTGCCATCGAGCCGCTGGTGGTCACGCTCTATGGTACCACCAGAGATACCGGTTTGGATGTGGAGCAGATCATCAAGGTGGCGGCCAAACTGGAGCAGATCGCACCCAAGTACCGGGATTTTCTGGACGCGTCTTCGCTTTCAGTCATTGATGCCGGGGTGTTGCTGCACCAGATTCCGGGAGGTATGTGGAGCAACTTGGTTTCACAGCTCAAGCAGTTTGACGCCATGGATAAGCTGGATCAGGTCTTGGTGGAAACGGCTAGAACCCGGGCGGAGTTGGGATATCCCCCACTGGTCACGCCCACAAGCCAGCTCGTAGGGGCTCAAGCGGTGCAGAACGTCCTGGCAGGCCGATACAAGATGATTGCCAAAGAGACCAAGGATTATTGCTGGGGACTCTATGGCAAATCGCCCGTGCCCATCGATAAGGAATTGCAGAAGAAGATACTGAAGGGCTATGAAAGGGGCGAAGAGCCGATCACTACCCGGGCGGCCGACAGCCTCGAACCGGAGATGAAGAAGGCCAAAGAGAAGTCGAAGGAGTTCGCCAAAGACGTGAAGGACGAGATCCTCTTTGCCATGTTTCCTACCACCGGCGCACGATATCTCAAATATAAATATGGCATGGACAAGACCGTCCCTTCGGATTGGAAGCCGCCCATGGCGCCCAAGACGATGGAGGAAGCCAAAGCAGAAGCGGATATTATCGCCAAGGCCAAGGCGGGCAAGCTGGCCGAGAAAGAGGTAAAGAAGGCGGCACCGGCCAAAGGGCCTGGCGTTAGGACCTATAATGTATTCGTGGATGGAGAGTATTACGAGGTGGATGTTGAGGCATCAGGCGCGGGCAAAGCGCCGGCAGTATCGGTATCTGTGCCATCTGCGTCAGCCGCGCCCAAACCTGCGGTCGTTTCGACCAGTGCTCCCGATGTTGCACCGGCAGAACCAGCGGCTACACCTGTAGCCAAAGTGGATGGCACGCCTGTGCTGGCACCTATGCCGGGAATGCTCGTCCAATACGAGGTAAAGGTAGGGGATAAGGTGGATCAGGATGCTCCGGTGGTGGTGCTTGAGGCCATGAAGATGCAGAACTCCATCCTGGCTCCTGTCAGCGGAAAAATTGCAGCCATCAATTGCAAGCCGGGCGCCAGGGTGGCCAAGAATGA
>JAQTRE010000214.1 GCA_028711995.1 Dehalococcoidia bacterium
TGGAGTACTCCAGGTCGGCTATTTTGGCAGCTACGCCATCCACTCTGCCGGGGCGGGTGTTTATCCCGAGCAATATGAGGGTCAGGTATCCCAGGTTTTTAGGGTCAGCGATGGTGACGAATGAAATAATCCCTTCGTCCAGGAGGGCTTGTAGCCGCCGCTGCACTGTAGTATGGCTTGTGCCCAGCTTGACCCCGAGTTCCACGGAGCTCTTTCGGGCATCAATTCCCAGTTCTCTAATGAGCATCAGATCCAATTTATCCAGTAGTCTTCCAGTGATTTCCGTACCCATAACATATACTTGGCTATCGCAATCTTGCGCAGCGCTGATATACGGGATGACCTTGCGGATTTGATCCTGCGCATTCTTCAGATTTCATAGAGTGAAATTGCTGAGTCGGGCAGGATACCTCCGGCACGGTTGCCACCCACTCGAAGCTTCTATTTGACAGACTGAGTGATTGCATTTTTGCACAACCAGACGGAGCTGGCTTTCGCACCTTTTCGTTGATCGCGGTGACCTTCTCGGTGTCGTCTGCAGTCAGATGGACACATTTGACCAAACCCCCTTAGATTTTATCCTGATAACCCCTCAGATACTTGACTACGAAGGAGCAGGGTCCTTTCGTCCGTGTCCAATTCTGCTCATGCTTTCAGTTCCCATCAACTGTGTCAAAGAATGTCCAACTATTACCCTCTTGATATACTGTGCATAGATGTCCCTCATACTCTTCTTCTTCCCCCAACCTTGGGGTTAGGGGAATTAACAGGCCCTAATCAGAGGTCTCCCAGATGTCCTCTACTTCTGGCCATTGTACGCCTCATAAGTATGGTTGAACAACGACCAGAAGTCCCAGCCGTCCTGTCCAAAAGTTTGACAACGATTATCATAACAACCTTCTCTTTTTTGCGTATGACAAAGGATTGAATGTGATTCATGTGCCTGTTCATATTACAGGGTTGTTCAGTTTTGTTTTCAGCCTCGATGTCGCTGAGTTAATGACACTTTCACCCCACGATTGTAGACCGTCAGCTAAAATACAACACATAGTGTCCACTACGACCGTACACTGATTGGAGTAAGATGGAAAAAACGGACTGCGATAATATAGTCAGGCCACTTTCAGGGAAGGGCCTGACTCCAAAACGGACCGGCTCAGTGCCTTCTTGGTGATCTGTCGACTCAATCTGGAGGTGGCCACGAGAAGTACCCCATCCGGCGAATAGTGACCTTATAGGAGCATGGCTAAGCCTCGTCGCAGTCCTGTCCATTCGCTTGGCTTGAGGGTACAGTCTGATGAAGGAGGAGACTGTGAATTCTCAAGGTGGCCTTCCTGTTCTTGGAGTTATTGTCGGGGTCGATACCCATAAGGATCAGCACGTGGCGGTAGCCATCGATACACTAGGCGCTCGGATCGGCCAGCACACGTTGCCTACAACCTGCGCAGGATACTTGAGCTTGGAGCGATGGGCAAATAGTATAGGGAAGATAGAGGCATTCGGCATCGAAGGCACCGGCTCCTACGGAGCTGGCCTGTCTCGGTATCTGAGCAACCGAGGGCATCGGATTATCGAGGTGAATCGGCCGGACCGGTCCACTCGTCGCAGGAAGGGTAAGAGTGATCCCACCGATGCTGAAATGGCAGCCAGAGCGGTGCTCTCCGGCGTGGCTCGGGAAGAGCCAAAATCCGGTGTCGACGTGGTGGAAATGATCCGGATGATCAAGAGCGCCAAAGATTCTGCGATGAAGGCTCGTACACAATCGATCAATCAGATGAAGGCTCTGGTTGTTACTGCCCCGGTTGAACTTCGATCCGCACTGCGGGATTTGACCACTAGCCAACTGATAGCCCGTTGTGCCAGGTGGCGTCCCGGGAAACTGCTGACGGCAACGTCAGCGGCTAAGTACACTCTATGGTCGTTGGCCCGGCGTCACATCCATCTTACACGGGAGATAGAGGCTCTCGATGTCCACCTGGAGACGCTGACGACGGCAGTTGCCCCGAGGCTGACGCAATCTTTTGGCATTGGCCCTGACACCGCTGCCACACTCTTGGTCACCGCTGGCAGCAACCCTGAGCGTCTCAGATCCGAGGCAGCTTTTGCCGCCCTGTGCGGGGTAAATCCCATACCTGCTTCGTCAGGCAAAACTAATCGGCACCGTCTTAATCGTGGTGGCGACCGCCGAGCAAATGCCGCCATCCATCGAATTGTGATTGTCAGGCTCCGCCACGACGAGAGAACCAGGGCATACTTGAAACGTCGCACGGAGGAGGGAAAGACCAAAACGGAAGCCATCCGCTGCCTGAAACGCTATGTCGCTCGTGAAGTATTCGCCATTCTCCGTGGCCTTGCTAAACCGAATATCGTTCCATGTCCTTGACATCTATTATCGCAGTCCACTATTGCCATCCGACCTCAATAACCTCTCAGGTGGGAAATTCGGAGGCAGAGATAAGAAACCTCTGATGAAGTGAGTAAAAGATTCAATCGGAGAGAATTCCTAGCATAAGATCAGGTTAAAGGGCGATTTTCCTATGGTTCTGCCCTCTCGATAACTCTTTTTGCGGCGATTTTCGGGAGTTCGAGAACACGTCACGCCCTCATCATCAGTAAATCCTTGATTCACCGCTTTCCAACTCCAGCAATCCCTTGTGTCAGTATTGCGAGCTCTTGCCTTGGCCAATATACACCACCGGACTCGGCGTTAAATAGGCATTGGCGATGCCAGTATAGGCATTAGTAAAAGCAGCGCCTCTACCGAACATAGCTACTCCCGGCTTGCCAGTGATCCTGGACCAGCCATCAGCAGCGGTAGCAGCACCTTGCTCACTACGCATACCTATGACCTTAATGCCATTGGCCTCACAGCCCTCATAGCAAGCCGCTAATCCGATCACACATAGCGTGAAAACACATTCCACCCCCTCCGCCTTGAGCGCCCTTGCTGTTAAATATCCACCGTTTGCTGTCGTCATTGTTCATTCTCCTGAATTAGTTGCGAGTGCATGTCCAAGGTTGTTAGGGATGTGCTGATTAAGTTCTGATCAACCCCCTGCCCCCAATCTTGGGGGATGAAAGAGAAGCTGGGGGATACCCCCAGACCCCCGGCAGGAGGAATCCTGCACCACTTGATCAGAGATACTATGAAGGCCCGGATCAAGATATCCTCTTGGTAAGTGAAAAAAACAACAAGAGGAGGAATCATGACCCAAGCGACCCCCGAAAGACATGATAACGGAAACGAGCAAGCGTTGTACATGGCATTTGAACTGAGTC
>JAQTRE010000215.1 GCA_028711995.1 Dehalococcoidia bacterium
ATGTTGGCGCTTGTTTTGGCGCTAAATTCGACCCGCCAGCCGATTCACTCAGACTTTAAACTTCGCAGCATAATATCAGGGTGACTCAATCAGAATTCCGATACCGGCTTTTTGCAGGGACGCCATGTATCCATTATCCCATAATTACCATCCGTATGCATCATATTTACATGCCGGAGTAATAATTACCTCTTGGATTGCACTGCTTAGACTTGGAAATACTCGCTTCTCCACAAGCCGATCCAGCTTTTCGATGGTTTCTGTAGACCGTCAGCTAAAATCGGCATTCACCCACGGGCTTACGTCCGTGGTCCTCTGCCAGCCTTAATGGGACACAAAAAGGGATAAAGAAACCGAACAAGGGGGAGGGGTGGCGTAAGCTCCGATGAGGTAGTAGACTAACGTCAATATAGAAAGGAGCTAAGCGTGTCCCAGAACATCGAAGATAAGGCTAATGCTACTGAAACCAGGACCCAGGAAACGCGAGGGTTCATGCAGCAGGTGAAGAGTGGCAGCAAGGCATAAGTATACTCCGGAAGAGAAGGTTCGCATCGGCCTGGAGGGGTTCAGATGGGAGGTGGGGGTAAGTGATCTCTGCCGGCGGGAAGGGATTAAGCCGGGGACCTTCTACGCCTGGAGCAAAGACTTCATGGAGGCAGGGAAGGAGCGGTTAACCCGGGATGCGGTAAGAGCTGCTACGCGCCAAGAGATCGGGCAGATCAAGCGGGAAAACAGCGAGCTCAAACATCTAGTGGCGGATCTGTCTCTGGAAGTGTACCGGCTCAAAAAAACAGCCGTTCCTCCCCTGGAGGGACACAACGGCGCCAACGGATGAGTGGTGAGGAGAAGACCTCGGTTTTGGCCCGGGTGGAGACTCTGGCTGGGTACAAGCGGCAGGCACTGGCAGAACTGGGAATACCCCGAAGCACCTACTATCGGTGGCGTCAGGGGGAGCCCCTTTCGGGGAAGAGAAGAAGGCCATGGAACCGGATTACTCCCGAGGAAGATAGCCGGATATTGGCTGTAGCCCGAGAGTTCCCTGAACTTTCAAGTCGGCAACTGGCGGTCTGGATAACCGATAACGCGGGCTTTGCCGTATCCGAGTCGACAGTATACCGAATCTTGAGAAGGGAAGGGCTGGTGAAACGTCAGGAGACCAAAGCAATGGCCGATAAGGAATATCACACCAAGACAACGCGGCTGCACCAGATGTGGGCTACGGATGCCTCCTACTTCCGAGTGGTTTATATTACCTCGTAACGGTGATGGACGACGACTCCCGTTTCATTCTGGGGTGGAAGCTGCAAAAGGACATGACGGCCAATTCTCTGATTGAGGTGATCCAGGAAGCGGTGGACGCTACCGGAATGACCGATATCCCGATTGAGGATCGCACCAAACTGCTCTCGGACAATGGTTCTAGCTACGTCTCCAGGGCTTTCCGGGACTATCTGGGCCTGGTGGGCATCCATCATATTCGGGCCGCACCCTTCCATCCCCAGACCAATGGCAAGGTAGAACGCTACCAACAGTCTCTGGAACGAGAGGTGAACCAGTTACCCTATGAGCTTCCCAGCCAGATGGAAAGGGCCATTGCCGACTTCGTCGACTACTACAACTATCACCGCTACCACAAGGCCTTGGCCAATGTGACGCCCTCTGATGTCTTATATGGCAGGAGAGAGCAAATCCTGGAGCGCAGAAAGGAGGTGCGGACACAAACACTCAACCATCGCAGAACTTACAACCAAGCCCTCACAGAGCTTGGTTACCCCACCTGAAAACCTAAAAGTGTTCGGTTCAAAAAGTGTCCCATTTCGCTGATTGACAACAATGCTTTCCCTTCCGGCCAATTGGGCTCTTCATAACTGAGAAGTATACTTGAGGGATTGCTCAGAACCATCGAAGTAAAGTTCTGGACAGGATCACTGCAGGGAATGCCAAGGAAAGTGGAAGGCTTGATAGGTGGATGACTTTCCTGCCATTGCGTGCGCTGGTTGCTTCGGACAAAAATGACGGGCGTCGATCTCGATGATAATTGTTGACCACTCTTGGGACTTACAAGGCGCCCAACTGTAACTCCAAACCCGTTATCTAGTCCCGAGACAAAATCCCAACGAACGGTATTATCAACGTGTGGTAACTCAGATAAATCTATTGCCCCCGATATTTTCGGAAACTCCTCTGGAAGTACTTCCCTCAGCGTTACTTCCCAGTGATCACTTCCCGGATCACCAGTATAAAGGCAATCTCCAATGCCTACTCGGATGATATTCATGTCATCTAATCTCAATTCCCTGTATGTGGTTTCAAGACGCCATTTCTTCAAGCAGGCCAACGTCCGAATTGAGCCGCCGCTAGAATTTATGCCGGACAGCCGTTGTTCTAAAACCTGCTCCCGGAAGCTGGACCTCACTCAAAAAATGACGCTCTTGGGGTCGGGTTCCAAGACGTTATGCTAAAAAGCAGCTGAGGTCTTGGCAAGGATGACCCCCCGTCTTATTCTAGTTTGCAGTCAAGTCTATACTTTTGATCCATGGCCAGTAGGTTAAGCTCATAACGGCATTTTTGTCGGATGCCATCTCGAATAGTCCTTGTTCTGCTTGTTGGGTGACGGCATCGAGCGAATGAACGACCTTGTTGGCGAAGTAATTCTTGCGGAGACGATTCCATATCTGTTCTGCCGGATTCAATTCGGGTGAATAGGGTGGCATGAACACAAGCGAGATATTCTCAGGAACGATGAGTTCCTTGCCTTTATGCGATGATGCGCCATCCAGGACCATGACTATAAAATCTTCCTGATGTCTCTGGTGGACCTGATTCAGAAAACGGCTCATGTTCTCGGTGTTCATCTTCTCCGATGTCATATAATCAAGGGCTCCATCCCACGGGCTTACCGCAGCGTATTCATACCTGAACTCTCGTACCAGCGCCATTTTTACCATTGGCCTGATCGGCGCCGGTGCCCAACAGGCACGAGGATCACTCATCCGTCCAAACCGGGCTTCATCTTGAAACATTAAACGGACAGGCAGGTTCCTCTTATTTTTCAAACAGGCGGTTGCCACCATCGCGGGGAGTTTTTTTTAAACTCCTCTTGAGCAGCCTGATCGCTTTTCGGATGCTTGGTATCCGGTTGTACTTTCCCCCACCCATGACGAGCCAACATACGGTATGTGGTTGATGGTGACGTATCATGCCCTAACCGTTTAACCAAAGCAGCGTGGATCGGAGGAACTGAGAGAACTCCTCCGGTACTGGCTTCAGTCTCCCAA
>JAQTRE010000216.1 GCA_028711995.1 Dehalococcoidia bacterium
CCCAGAGAGTCTGGTAGAACGGCAGGACGTTGACGGGAGGTATAGCCCCCTCACTTTTCCCAAAGTCCGGATGGGCTGCCACGTACGATTTCCAGCTATCTAGCCAATATGCTGTGCCTGAGTTCTGAACATCAGGATTCCAGTAGGAGCTGACATATACACCCTCCGCACCAGCCGCTTGTACAACATCATTGCCACCCGACGACTGAGACACACCTAAGAACTTCATTTTGCCCCAACCGCCAAGTTCCTGCATCGATTTAAACATCGCCTGATATTGACGCAAAGAAGCATAGCACATCACTAGATCCGGGTTTTCATATTTTACCCTAGTCATAAGGGAGGAGAAATCGACTGTGGTCAGGGCATAGTGCTGCCTAAAGACTACTTTCACTCCCTTGGCTTCGAATATTTTCTGAATGTCGTCAAGAATTGACCGCTCCATGCTTGATTCGCTAGCAATTAACGCTACGGTTTTGGGTTGCAGCACCTCGAGAGCAAAGCTCGTGACAGGCTGAACATTAGCCGCTTGACTCAAGACTGCATTTAGGGTGTTCGTATAGTCTGTATTGAGACTTGCATCTCCCATGAAGTGGCTATAAAGCACGTTGTACTTTTTGGCAACGTCAGCTAGGGCAAGACCATCGGCTCCAGTAAGCCCCCCCATGGTGAGAGCAACACAACCATCCTCCGTTATCGCCTTTGTTGCTGCCTGGGTTGCCCCCCCTACATCGCTTTTCATATCATACTTAACGATCTGTAATGGTCTAATCTCGTTGCCAACGCGAATGCCTCCCAGTTGCTGCACCTGATAGTTCACAAGAGTTATGGCCGCATCGGCCATATGCGACGCCACTGCTCCGTAACCGCTCCAGGCGAATACTGCTCCAATCTTCACTGGCTTATCTGAGGTTGTCACCGTAGAAGTTGTTTTTGCAGGTGTCGTGACTGTTGGAGTGGTTACCGCTGGGGTAGGTGTTTCTTCGTCATCGTCGCCGCAGGCTGCTAGCATCGGCGCCAATAATACCAGAACGATCAACAGGGCTGCCAGTCTATACCAGAAGCTGCCTCTATGGAACATCGTAGAACCTCCTCTTAAATTATTTACTCTATACGATTACTCTTTTCGTGTAATAGATACGAGCACCTGCGGTCTAATAACCCGGGTTCTTAAGATGGAAGTTGGTGGCGATATCCTAGACGATAGAACTGCCTTGTTTGGCGGATTATACGTCTTACAACTATGGTTGAGCAACGACCGGAAGTCCTAGCCACCCTGTCCCAAAGTTCGGGGTAATGATCATCTTGCTCGCCTTAGGGTCTTATGGATGACAACAGAATGTATGAGCTGACCCCTTCCCATTCACATCATGCTGCAGCCACCATTAACACTGAGCGTCTGCCCCGTTATGTAACCGGCAGCATCAGACGCCAGAAATATCACCGCGTTGGCGATATCCTGGGGTTTCCCTAATCGACGAAGAGGATACAGCTTGATGATCTTCTCCATAGACCCTGGGGGGAACATGTCGATGCTTTTCTGCCACACACTCATCTCCCCGATTTCGTCGCGTTCGGGAATGGTCAGAGCCGGACAAACCACATTCAGCCGTATCCCTTTAGGTCCGTTCTCCCTGGCAACCGCCTTGGTGAAAGCGATAACTCCTCCCTTCATCCCGGCATACACCGCTTCCTTGTATTCGCCCAAACGACCCGCTTCCGAGCCAATGTTGATGATGGATCCGTTCTTTTGCGCTATCATCGGCCCAAGAACCGCCCTGGTGCAGTTGAGCACACTCCTATAATTGATTGCTATCAGTTTGTCCCAAATCTCAGGAGTAGAGTCAACAAACAGCATCGGATAATCGACACCAACATTATTCACCAGCACATCGATTCGCCCAAACTTATCGAGAACCGTCTTTACCGCCCCTTCCACTTTCGCTATATCGGTAACATCTCCCTTGACTGCCATCGCCTCCTGTGCTCCCTGTCTCCGAGCTTCGGCAACGGTCTTTTCCCCTTGATCCGTATCAAGATCGATAATTACTAGATTCACCCGTTCCCTCGCAAATGCCAATGAAATCGCTCGCCCGATGCTTGACCCCCCCCCAGTAACCATGACCGTCTTCTCAGCTAAACCTAAATCCATTTTCCTTTTCCTCCGTGTTCATCCCAGTACGCAAGACGCCATCTTCTGTCCACTCACTGGACAGAATAGCAACCATCGACCAATAGCGCATGTCCGGTGCAATAAGAGGCAGCATCTGATGAGAGCCACACGATGGCGTTCGCGATCTCCTCAGGTTCGGCAAGCCGCCCAATCGGCGTCGCATCTACCACCACCTTCTGAAAGATTTCCGGCGCATCCCGCTTGGTGGGCTCAAAAATGGGCGTCATCGTGTTCCCCGGGCAGACAGCATTCACCCGGATATTGTTTTTGACATATGCCAGCGCCGTGGATTTGGTCAACCCTACTACACCATGTTTGCTGGCCACGTAAGCCGCATTATAGGGGGTAGCCACCACCCCCATTGTGGATGAAGTGTTAACGATAGACCCGCCCCCTTGCTTGAGCATCTGCGGAATCTGGCACTTCATTCCCAAGAATACTCCTGTCAGGTTGATGCCGATCACTCGATCCCAATTCTGTTTGGTGCAGTCCGCCGTGGGGGATCTCTCTCCCGTGATCCCGGCATTATTCACCGCACAATCCAATCGGCCATATTGCTCCACTACCTTCCGGACTAGTACTTGGGAATCCGCTTCCAGGGAGACATCTGTCTTGAAAAATATCGCCTCGCCTCCGGCTTTCTTGATGAGGCGAACCGTCTCCTCACCTCCCTTTACCTCGATATCCGCCAATACCACCTTTGCCCCTTCTTTGGCAAAAGCCACTGCCGTTGCCCTGCCGATCCCCGATCCCGCACCGGTAACCAACCCTACCTTGCCTGCGAGCTGTCCTGACATGAAGACAATCCTCCTCTGCTAGAATCCACAGAAATGAATTTCGAGAAATGTGGTCAGATGTGAATCTGTGGCATTATACGTGAAATCTCTCCAATGAGAATATGCCCCAGAAATAGGTGGGTATTAACCTGACTACACTTGCCTAGCTAGCCCCATCTCAGATTCTCTGCTCGGTCCGGCCTATAATCTCCTCCTGGATCAGCGGGTCAAGTTGCACAAAGAAGGCGCTGTATCCTGCCACCCGCACGATCAGGTTCTTGTAGTCATCCGGATGC
>JAQTRE010000217.1 GCA_028711995.1 Dehalococcoidia bacterium
TCTGCTTATGCCTGTGGTTCTCTCTGAACATCCCTTCACCTCAAGTCGAATAGCCTCAACTTGAGTCTATCGCATCCCAATATCAGCTTCAATACCAAGGCGCTACCTTTTTGCAGGAACGCCATTTTTGGTACTGCACCGGATTTGCAAAATGAGTCGGCTCGGCACGGTGAACACTGAGGAAATCTGCCGAAGCCGAACAAATTCATGAAAAGCCGTTTTCAGACGCAAACTGCGCCAGTCAGCTAAACCGGACAGGTCAACGTTTTACTGCCTATTGCTTGTTGTCCACTCAGGGGCGGCAATCCAAAACTGAGGTAAGATGGAAAAAACGGACACCAAAGTCAGATAGAATAAAAAGACGGAGGTGTTCAGATGAAAGGGATTCCACAGGGAAGGTACACGAAGGAGTTTCGAGAAGAAGCGGTGAAGCTGGTAACGGAAGGGAATATGTCATTGCCGAAGGCTGCGCGGAGCTTGTTATTGCCGCCGTCGACCTTGGGGGACTGGTTGAAAGCTTATAAGGCAGGCAAGCTGGGAGACGTGGGCAAGACACAGCGGCCTTTGACCGAAATAGAGATGGAACTGGCTCGAACAAAGCGGGAGCTGGTTGAGACCCGGATGGAGCGGGATCTGCTAAAAAAAGCAGCCGTGTACTTTGCGAAGGAGTCGCTGCCTGGCACGCGATGGCAAAAGAGATGCGGCTTCAATACCCGATAGCGATGATGTGTTAACCGTGAGTGATAGTGGCTCGGTGGTGGGGGAAGAGAGAGCGTACGACTTACAACTGCCTTCTACACCACCTAACCATTCTCTCGGCCGACAACTCTTGAAGTGATACAATGATCGGGGGCAGGACATATGGAGGAACTGATGAACCTAATGTATTTCGAGGATCTCTCCGTCGGTCAAAAGACGATTGGAGGAGAGCACCAGACCAGCAAGGCTGAAATCTTGGAGTTCGCCCTGAAATGGGATCGCCAGCCGTTTCATATTGATGAGGAAGCTGCTAAATCATATCCGTATGGTGGGCTTATCGCACCCTTGCCCTATATTTTGGCTGTCGTCACCAAGGTCTCGACTACAGACTCCGCGACACCGAAATGGGCAGTGATGGGAGGTCTTGGATATGACAAACTGCGAATGTCGAACCCTGTTCGGCCGGGTGATCTCTTAACCGTTACATGGGAAGTCATTGAGAAACGAGAATCGAAAAGCAAACCGGACAGGGGTATAGTACTCACTGGTACTGAAGTCAGAAACCAACGCAATGAACTGGTCGTCAGTTATATCTCCTCAAGTATGATCTACAAACGACCGGTGTAAAAGAACCTTACGGGAGCAAGGGATAATCATACCCCACACACCCAGGGCAATGCCGAACCTGCCTGTCCCTCCCAGATTCACCGACAATGACTTTACAGGAAATAAGAATTTCCTTGACACTGGGGGTATGTATATTCATGCCAAGTTGCCACCAGGGGAAATGGGGACATGTTGTCAAATTGTCCACTTGAGGCAGATGGTCATGGGTTCTGATATCGCATAAACTCCTGCTCGATTATCAATCGAAAAGGTGCGATTGCGTCCACAGTTTGCTCGATCACCCACACTACCCGACCGTTCTCTGGGCCAGCAACTCTGAGTCTTGAAGTGGTACAATAACCGCAGGCCGGTCAGTCAAGGTCGACCAAGATTGCTGCAGTAGTTTCAAAATAGAAAGGAGGTTAGAAATGGCCAAAATGCCAAAAGAGGTGATGGACCTTTTCAATGATCGTGAAGCATCAAAGGTGATGGCTACAATTGATGCCAAGGGTTTTCCCAACGTAGCACCAAAGGGAAGTCTGATGGCTCTAGACGAGGGGACAGTGGCCTTCGCCGATATCGTGGGAGGCAAGACCAGGGCGAATCTGGATGCAAATAGGAAGGTAGCGGTAGCGGCGATCAAAAAGACTACCGCGTATCAAGTCAAAGGCACTGTCAAGGAGTTTCAGACTTCAGGGCCTGTATTCGACAACTTCGTCAAGATTTTCAAGCCAATGGGCATGACTCCGAAGGCTGTGGGGATCATAACGGTTGATGAGGTTTACTCTCTATCTCCTGCAAATGCGGGAAAGAAACTGGCTTAGCTGATAGCTGGGGACCACTCAGTAAATCTCGACTGACTTGATGGCACTGGCAGATTTCCCCGAGATGATCTGCCGGTGCTACGTGGACCCTTTTGAGCCGGCATGGAATACGACACCGAGAAGAAAGTACGGCCAGCCTAGAGATACCCGGTGTCCCTGCCGCTGATTTCCCTATGTATAGTGCTCCGCAAGGTAAACTTCACGCACCAGATACGGGATATCGATGTCCTCTGCTTTGAAGCGCTGCACCGCCAGAGTAAGTCAGATTATCTGGTATCTATTTCCTCTTCCCACCCACCGATGTCTCAAGGATTAGAGCTAGGGTGAAGGAGGGCTCATTAGCGTCGTTTACAACCCCAAGTCCTTGGTCCAGGCGTAGAAGGTCCCCGGCTTAATCCCTTCCCGCCGGCAGAGATCACTTACCCCCACCTCCCGTCTGAACCCCTCCAGGACGATGCGAACCTTCTCTTCCGGGGTGTACTTATGTCTTGCTGCCACTCTCACCTGCTGCATGAACCCTCGTGTTTCCTGGGTTCTGGCTTCAGCAGCATTTGTCTTATCCTCGATGTTCTGGGACACGCTCAGCTCCTTGCCATATTGACGTTGGTCTACTACCTCAGCGGAGCTTATGCCACCCCTTCCCCCTGTTCGGTTCCAAAAGTTTCTAATTTCGCTGATTGACAACACTCATTGTTCTCGACATGAACCGTGGAATGACCACTCGCTCGATAGGAAATCCATGCTTTCCTCTTGTGGAACCCCACGGGCTCACGCCCGTGGCACCTTAGCGCTTTCGGCGCTCGTAAGCCCTTCGGGCTATCATAATTGCAACTTATACTGACCACAATCTACTTTTTCTTGGTACTCAACATACCTCAATATCTGCTCCTCGTTCAATCCAATAGTCGATGAGAAATAGCCCGGCGACCAAAACACGCCTGACCTATAGACTTTTCCGATCCAGTCAAACCTGCTCTTTATCTTCCTGCTCGTATTTTGCTTAATTTTGCCCACTATCATCGCTACTTCATATTTCGGAGGTATATCGATTATCAGATACACATGATCCGGTTGAATGCTATATCTTATCACCTCGATT
>JAQTRE010000218.1 GCA_028711995.1 Dehalococcoidia bacterium
AGAGGCCGATATCGCCCGAAACGAAGAGGTGTTCAAAGGCCTGAGGGAGCTCAAGAAGAACAAGGACGGTTTGAACCAAGCCAAGGATCAACTGGCAAACCTGGCAAACTATTATGGGCAGACCGTCAAGCAAAACTACGAGCGTTTGAAGTCGGAAGTTGAACGGATGATGACTCAGGCGATGCAAAAGGCTGGCGCAACCCGTGGCCCAAAACCCAATGTGGAGCAGACACAGGAGTTCCAGGAAAACTGGCGACAGATTTCGGCGAGACTTGACGGGGAATATGGCAAAGCACTGGCCCAGCTAAAACAGCAAATATCGGCAATGGACTAAATTCAGAGCAGCGAGATTAATAACTAGGGTTGCCTGCTTTGCCTTTGCATGTCTCTGGTGATCTTCCGGAAGTGGAGCCCGTAGATGCTCAATTCCACAGCTTCCCGGAATGACTGACGATATTTGAATACCACTTTGGTCATGAATTTCCAGTAGTAGAATTTGGATTTTCCCACAATCCCTAAATACCAGACTGACTGAATAAAGGCCTTCGCATCAGCAGAGGTAGGAAGTTTCCGTTTTCTCTTGGCAGGCTTGTATTCATCCAGAAAAGTGCCGATCCTCTCGTAATATTCTTTGGGAGCGTAAATCGTTTCGATGATGTTCTGATAGCCATTCATAAGGACCTCGCTATCCATCTTGGGGACAAAGTTCAGTGATCCATCCATGTTATTACCGGAACTGACTTTCACGAGACGACCCTCGGCTTTCAAACGATTGTGCAGCCTCGTTTTAGGCAGCGCGCTGAGCACTCCCACCATTGCAGTCACCACACCGATTTTCTGGATGAAGGTAATTTGCCTCTCAAAGATGGCAGGGGGATCACTATCAAAGCCAACAATAAAGCCTCCCATTACCTGCATGCCGTGATTCTGAATCTTCTTTACTGCAGCAGCCATATCCCGGCTCTTGTTCTGGAACTTATTGCACTCAGCAAGGCTCTCCTCAACAGGTGTTTCCAGCCCCACAAAGACCTTATTGAATCCTGCTGCCACCATAAGGTCCATCAGATGATCATCATCAGCCAGATTCAGAGAGGCTTCGGTGAGAAGCGTGAATGGATAATCCGTTTTCTTTTGCCACCGGATGATCTTGGGCAACAGTTTTCTGACCTTGGTTTTGTTGCCGATGAAATTGTCATCAACGATAAAAACAGCACCGCGAAATCCGGTCCTATAGAGAGCGGTGAATTCCCGTAAGACTTGGCTTGGCTTCTTGGTCCGCGGATTACGGCCATTCATCACAGTGATATCGCAAAACTCGCAGTCATACGGACAACCACGCGAATATTGAACCGGCATGGAAACGTAGAGATTAAGATCGATCAACTCCCATAACGGCACGGGGGTGCGGGTGATATCCGGACGCTCATCGGAGAAATAAAGGGGTTTGGCGCATCCGTTCTGAAAATCCTCAAGGAACTGAGGCAGAACGGCCTCAGCCTCTCCCAACACAAAGTGATCAACCCCTTCGAATTCTTCATGCCCTGTGGTGAAGACAGGTCCTCCGGCAACCACTTTAACGCCAAGTCTGTTACAGCGTTTGATCACCTGCTTGGCAGATTCCTTCTGCGTAATCATGGCGCTGATGAAGACGCAATCTGCCCATTCAATATCATTATCCTTAAGGGGCATGACATTCATGTCAATCAGCTTCTTCTCCCATTCCCTGGGGAGCATGGCGGCAACGGTCAGCAGCCCCAGTGGCGGAAAAGCGGCCTTCTTGGATAGAAACTTCAAGACATGCTTAAAGCTCCAGAAAGTGGCCGGGTACTTCGGATAAATGAAGAGGATATTCATCGAATAATCGGAGCGCGATCAGATAACGACTTTCCAGCTGCTCTTATATTAGTATTTTACGCAGGTTCGTCAGGCAAAAGCAAGGAAACCATGTGAAAGTAAATAATTATTGATACCAAATTGATGGTTTTAGTCATACAAAACCCTTGAAATATATGATATACTCATGAGCGAAATAAAGGCTGAGGAGGTGCTGTCGCAAGTGATAAGAACATCGACAATACTGGAGCAACAAGAAACAATGGCCCGGGCCGAAGAAGAGCCCCCAGGCAGTACAATCATGAAGGGTGAGACCGAAGAAGAACCTCCGGGTCGTTCGGTCATCACAAACAAAGAACGATTTTTCGGACATGTCTCTCAGGAAGATTGGAATGACTGGAGATGGCAGTTCCGAAATAGGATTACTACCCTCGAAACCCTGAAGAAATATATTCCCCTTACAGCCAAGGACGAAACTCGCCTCCAGCTGGTAGTTGAGAAGTATCCTTTAGCGATAACCCCGCACTATCTCTCTCTGATCAATCCGGATGATCGTGATGATCCCATCAGAAAGCAATCAATCCCCATGTTCGAGGAGATAGCCCTTGCCACTATGGGATATGAGGACCCCCTAGAAGAAAAGAGGGATTCAGTTGTTCCGGGGCTTGTTCACCGCTATCCCGACAGGGTATTGATGGTGCTGACCGATATCTGCCCCATGCTTTGCCGTCACTGTACCCGAAAGCGGGAGTGGCACAATGGCGGTTGGGTGCGCACGGCGGAAGAGATCGAGGCGATGCTGGGTTATATCCGGGGGAACCGAAATGTGAGAGACGTCATTCTCTCCGGCGGCGATCCTCTGACGCTCTCAACCGCTCGTCTGGAGGAAGTCATCTCCAAAATACGGCAGATACCGCATGTGGAGATCATCCGAATCGGGAGTAGATATCCCGTGGTGTTGCCACAGCGTATCGATGATGAACTGTGCGCCATGCTTTCAAAGTATGGGCCTATATGGCTTAACACGCACTTCAATCATCCCAGAGAGATAACGCCGGAATCAGCGCGGGCCTGTGACCGTCTGGTGCGGAGTGGGGTGCCGGTGAACAACCAGTCGGTGCTCTTGCGCGGGGTGAACGATTCCGTTGCCACTCAGACAAAGCTGTGTCATGGCCTCCTGAAGATAAAGGTGCGCCCTTACTACCTCTTCCAGGGGGATGAGGTGCAGGGAACAGAGCACTTGCGCACACCAGTGGAAACGGGAATCAAGATCATCGAGGGCATGCGAGGACACACATCTGGTCTGGCAATCCCGACCTTCGTGATCGACTTGCCGGACGGCGGAGGCAAAATTCCCATCCAACCAGACTATATAGT
>JAQTRE010000219.1 GCA_028711995.1 Dehalococcoidia bacterium
TGCTTATGCCTGTGGTTCTCTCTGAACATCCCTTCACCTCAAGTCGAATAGCCTCAACTTGAGTCTATCGCATCCCAATATCAGCTTCAATACCAAGGCGCTACCTTTTTGCAGGAACGCCAATTTTATATTGGGCCAATTGTGGTATGATTCCGGTAGTTTTAGTATTACGGGGGTTAAGGAGTTACCATGGCAACGCTCAAGGAATTTCGCGAGGGGAATGCGTTGAGTCAGGCAGACTTGGCCGCACTGGCCAAGGTGGCGAAGTCAACCATTGTCAGTATCGAAAACAAACACCATAAACCGAACTTCAAGACGCGCCGCAAACTTGCCGAGGCCTTGAAAGTGAAGCCAACGGAAATTGACTTCTGGTGATGACCTGAAGGGATGAACTGGACATCCCCGATTCAATCGGGCTCGGAGGCGCTACTGTGTTTGTGGTGGAAACAGGGGAGGGTCAATCTCCCCCGCAAACACGGGGTCGCTGCAGCGCTGGTCTCGGCTTGGGTTGTTACCGGAACACCGGTGTTAACGGGCCACTTGACCAGCTTCAGGCAGTGTCACGTGCCAGAACACGTGGCCTCTTTTTCTAATTGAAGTCAGTGTGCTATTTCCTTGGGCCTTATGCTACCCATCTCCCCTGTTATGTTTGCTTATCGCAGATGCTCCTATAGATGTCAAACATATTGAATGATATTCGGTTTGGTCAGACTATGGATGATGGCGAATACTTCGCGAGCGACGTAGCGTTTCAGGCAGCGGATTGCTTCCGTTTTGGTCTTCCCCTCCTCCATGCGTCGTTTCAAGTATGCCATGGTCTCTCGTCATGACGGAGCCTGACAATCACGATTCGATGGATGGCGGCATTCGCTCGGCGGTCGCCACCACGATTCAGACGGTGCCGATTGGTTTTGCCTGAAGAAGCAGGTATTGGGTTTACCCCGCATTGGGCGGCAAAAGCTGCCTCGGATCCGAGACGTTCAGGGTTACTGCCGGCGGTGACCAAGAGTGTGGCAGCGGTGTCAGGGCCGATGCCAAAAGATTGCGTCAGTCTCGGGGCAACTGCTGTCGTCAGCGTCTCCAGGTGAACATCGAGAGCTTCTATCTCCCGGGTAAGATGGATGTGACGTCGAGCCAATGACCATAGAGTGTACTTGGCCGCTGATGTTGTCGTCAGCAGTTTCCCGGGACGCCACCTGGCACAGCGAGCTATCAGTTGGCTGGTGGTCAAATCCCTCAGTGCGGATCGAAGTTCAACCGGGGCAGTAACGACCAGAGCCTTCATTTGATTGATCGACTGGGTACGAGCCTTCATCGCCGAGTCTTTGGCGGTCTTGATCATCCGGATCATTTCCACCGCATCGACACCGGATTTTGGCTCTTCCCGAGCCACGCCGGAGAGCACCGCTCTGGCTGCCATTTCAGCATCGGTAGGATCACTCTTACCCTTCCTGCGACGAGTGGACCGGTCCGGCCCGATTCACCTCGATAATCCGATGCCCTCGGTCGCCCAGAAACCGAGACAGGCCAGCTCCGTAGGAGCCCGTGCCTTCGATGCCGAATGCCTCTATCTCCCCTAAACTGTTCGCCCATTGCTCTAAGCTCAAGTATCCTACGCAGGTCGTAGGCAACGCGTGCTGGCCGATCCGAGCGCCAAGTCTGTCGATGGCTACCGCCACATGCTCATCCTTGTGGGTATCGACCCCGACAATAACTCCAGGAACAGGAAGGCACCTTGAGAATTCACAGTCTCCTCCTTCATCAGACTGTACCCTCAAGCCAGGAGAATGGACAGGACTGCGACAAGGCTTAGCCATGCTCCTATAAGGTCACTACTCGCCGGATGGGGTACTTTCTCGTGGCCACCACCAGATTGAGTCGACAGATCACAGACAAGGCACCGAGCCGGTCCCATTTAGAGTCAGGCCCTACATGAAGGTGGCCTGACTACATTATCGCAGTCCCATATTAGCTAACGGTCTACATCCATCATCCAGAAGTTTTGGACTGCTTGTCTACCACTTACTATCGCCATATCAGGCAGTAGAAGCTTTGCATCCTCGGTGTACAATTCAGCTGCCGCTACGGCATCACCGCTGTTGTACATTTCCACGAATTCCGTGGTGAGTTCCCGAATCGCCTTTTCGCTCATGCAGCCCTCCCTTTTCTTCGGAGGGATTTGATAGCTCATGCCATTCGACAATAGTATGGGGCTCAACGTTGGTTTCATGCCTACTGTGCTTAGTGATAAAGAATTGTCTGCCCAACGTCGGATGGAACGGCCGCCACTAATTAATTTCTCCAAACTAAACCCGAGGTTTGACTGTCAAAGCTGTATTTTACCGAAGTCGGACTTGGTGAAGGCCATTCGCTGCTTTCCCCACCCCTTTTCATACTCAGTGATGATTTGCCAGGTTATCTCTAATTTGTTCTGCTTCCACTGCCCGTTTTCCTTCACATATTCGTCCGTGAAATAACCAGCCATCCAGTATGCCTTGTCAACAGTCGTTGGCTGGGCCATCGCCTGAAGCTCCCATATACCTCTGGCCAACGTGTCATTGGTAAATTCAATTAGTGGACTATGCAAGTGGTGAATACTAGGACGAGATCTTTGTCTGGTGACATCTGAGACAAGGTATCTTCGGAGCGCCTCCCTGCCCTTATAGAGACCAAATACCCCATAATCAATGATTGCATCTTCAGTGAAGGTGTCGATTGCGTCATCATATCGACCCATATCAATTGAGAATATGTATCTTCTTTTGAGATCCTTGATAGCCTCAATATCTTCCAGACGTTCGATCCGCTGTTGTAACGTTGTCATGTTCTCCTCTCCTCGATTCTTTTATATAGATATTTATGCTCTCGAAACTGTCCTTAACTTCGTACACCTCTATAGTTCTGGTCTCCGCGCCGTCAATCGATTACTGAAACCTAAGGAATCTCTGAATAAGTTAGCCAAGAAACCGAACTGGCGCAATTTCCTACGTAAAATAGCGTTTATTGGCGATTATTCTGTGGTTTCGCCCTCTGAACAACCCCCTTTTCAGGGGAAATCCTGTCTGCTTGGGCAGACTACCCCCTAATCATCAGCAAGTCCTTGCGAACCATGTATAGGTTGGCCAGGGCAAACAGGCTGAACACTTGGGAGGCATTCTTGAGGAGCCCTTTGTATCTCACCTTCCGGTAACCCCAAAGATGCTT
>JAQTRE010000220.1 GCA_028711995.1 Dehalococcoidia bacterium
CTATCCGGAAACATCACCATCAAGGGTTCCGATACCATGGTCAACCTGGGAGCCCGCTGGGCTGAAGGCTTCATGAAGGAGCATTCCAAAGTCTCCATCTCCGTCACCGGGGGCGGATCGGGCACAGGCATCGCTGCTTTGATTAACAAAACCACCGATATCTGCCAGGCTTCCCGCTCGATGACTGCCCAGGAAATCGCCAATGCCCAGAAGAACGGCGTCAATCCGGTGGAATTCATCGTGGCGCTGGATGGCCTCTCGGTGGTAGTAAACCCGTCCAATGCGGTCAACGAACTGAACTTCCAACAGCTCTCTGATATCTACACCGGCAAGATCACTAACTGGAAGGACGTGGGCGGCAAGGATGCCTCCATTCTGGTCCTCTCCAGGGACACCAACTCCGGAACTCATGTGTTCTTCAAAGAGCATGTGGTTCAGATGGCCGGAATGCCCGCCGCCGATAAGAAGCTGGAGTACGGCTCCAAGGTGCTGATGATGGCCTCCTCCAAGACCGGCATCGAAGAGGTCTCCGGCAATGCTAATGCCATCTTCTACGTCGGATTGGGATATGTCACCGATAAGGTGAAGGCTCTCAATATCAAGAAGACAGCGTCCGATACCGCTATCGGCGCCAGTGTCCAGACGGTCAAAGACGGCAGTTATCCCGTAGCCCGACCGCTCTTCTTTTACACCAACGGCCAGCCTCAGGGCACAACCAAGGCGTTCATAGACTGGGCGATGGGAGCCGAGGGGCAGAAGATCGTATTGGAACTGGACTTTGTGAATATCAACTAGATAAATGAAAATTCCCTTTCGCCGATCCCAGGAGAAAATCGAGGCTGGAGCCGGGGTCATGCCCCTGGCTGCCAGCCTCAGGCGTCGCCACCGGCCCGGTGAGCGGCTCGTTGAGTGGTTCATCGCCTTCAACGGGTTGCTGGCGGTGGCTATCCTCATCGGCATCTTTGTTTTCCTGCTCAAGGAGGGCTTGCCCTTCTTCTCCGACGTGAACCCCTGGAAGTTCATCACCGGTAGCAAATGGTATCCGGTATCGGATCCGCCCACCTTCGGGCTGATGCCGTCGCTGGTATCCACGCTGTGGGTGACCTTAATTGCCACGGCTCTGGCAGTGCCCGTTGGCATAGCCTGCGCTGCCTACCTCTCCGAAGTGGCTCCCCAGTGGCTCAGAGAAGTGGCCAAGCCGGTTATTGAACTGCTGGCCGGAATCCCTTCGGTGGTCATCGGCTTTATCGGGTTGATTGTGCTGGCGCCTTTCATCAAGGATTTCCTCAACCTGAATACCGGACTTGTAGGGCTCACGGCCGGAATCATGCTGGCGGTGATGAGCTTGCCCCTGATTATCAGCATCTCGGAGGACGCCATGGCAGCAGTCCCCGATGAATATCGCAAGGCCTCTTATGCCCTCGGGTCCACCAGATGGCAGACCATCCGGCATGTCATCATCCCTTCGGCTCTCTCAGGAATCAGCGCCGCCGTCATGCTGGGGATTGGCCGGGCTATCGGCGAGACGATGACGGTGCTCATGGTAGCCGGAGGAGCGCTTTCCGTGCCGGGGTCTCCCCTGGAGCCTATGCGGCCGATGACCGCAACCATCGCTGCCGAAGTCAACAATTCCGTCCAGGGTGGGTTGCAATATCACGCCCTCTTTGCCATAGGGCTGGTGCTTTTCATTCTGACTTTCATCGTCAATTTGATCGCCGATGTGGTGCTGGAAAGACAGCGGAGGAAATTCTCCCGATGACTGCTATTCGCAAACTGGTATCCGGGCCTTCCCGCCTTTTCCAGGAGCGGTTTGCCTTTGCCCTGCTCGCCATGAGCACGCTTGTGGTGCTCGCCGTAGCGGGATACATCATCCTGCACATCGTCATCAGCGGATCGGAGATGATCAGCTGGCATTTCCTGAGCGAGATGCCCCGCAAAAGCGGCCTCGAGGGCGGCATCTGGCCGGCGATACTGGGAACGCTGTTCCTGATGCTGGGCACGCTCATTTTTGCCTTGCCGGTGGGGGTCATGGCCGCCATTTACCTCACGGAATACGCTCCGCAGAACTGGCTAACCCGGGTCATAAATCTGAGCATCGCCAATCTGGCAGGGGTACCCTCTATCGTCTTCGGGCTTTTCGGTTTGGGAATTTTTGCCCTGGGACTGGGTTTCGGCACCTCGCTGCTGGCAGCCAGCCTCACTCTGGCCTGCCAAGCTCTGGCGATGGTGATTACTTCTTCCCGGGAAGCGCTGATAGCCGTGCCGAAAGACTATCGTGAGGCCAGTCTGGCGCTGGGAGTTACCAAGCTGCAAACAATCAAAGAGGTGATCGTGCCTCAGGCTTTGCCGGGAATTATCACCGGGATGTTGCTTTCCTTATCACGTGCCGCCGGTGAAACGGCTCCGATCCTGATGGTGGGCGCCACCTTCTTCCAGACATGGCTGCCACATTCGCCGATGGATCAATTTTCCGCCCTGCCCTATCATCTCTACGTCACCTCCACCCAAGTGCCGGACATGCCTCAGAAAACAATGTGGGGCATAGCCCTGGTACTCCTCCTGGTGGTATTATTCTTCAACAGCGCCGCGATCTATATCCGATGGAGAGTCCGGCGCGGGAGAGAGCGATGACTCAGAAATCTTTGAACATAGACTTGAGCCCACGCCGGACAATTGCCGAGGACACATCCCCCTCGAAGATTAAGTTGCGGACCAGGGAAGCTAATTTGTACTACGGGCGTTTCCATGCCTTGCGGAATATCAGCATCGATATCCCCGAATCTTCCATTACCGCCATCATCGGCCCATCGGGGTGCGGCAAGTCCTCCCTGCTGCGCCTTTTCAATCGCATGAACGACCTTGTCCGTGATGCCCGTGTGGAAGGCAAAGTTGATCTGGAGGGTATTTCCATATACGAAAACAATATCGATGTGGTGGAGTTGCGCAAACGGGTGGGCATGGTTTTCCAGAAGCCCAATCCCTTTCCCATGTCCGTATTCGATAACGTGGCATTCGGACCGCGCCGTCACGGACGGACTTACAAAGCGCTTTTGTCCAGTATCGTGGAGAATAGCCTGCGCCAGGCCGCGCTGTGGGATGAAGTCAAGGATAAGCTGGATCAATCCGGCTTGGCCCTTTCCGGGGGAC
>JAQTRE010000221.1 GCA_028711995.1 Dehalococcoidia bacterium
GACGCTCTTCCGATCTGGCAATCATCGCCAGATTCTCCTCAGGGCTGGTCTTCAGAATCCTGGTGACGTGCTCCAGCGATCCCTTCCCCACGAGAGTGAACACGGTGAGACCTGTCTCCATCAACGCATTGAGATTAGTATCTTCCTCTGCTCGGGTATTGGCACGACGGGTGCTGCCAAAAGCAACCAGAGTTGAATTCAATAACAAGACCCCCTGCATTCGTTTGAAGAATGAGGTATCCTTTGGATTGGACCCCGGCCATCCCCCCTCGATGAAATGAACCCCTAACTCATCGAGCTTTCTGGCAACCCGGGCCTTATCCTCTACAGTGAAGGATACGCCCTCCCGCTGAGCGCCATCACGCAAGGTGGTATCGTAAAGCTGAATATTCACAAAAGCCTCTCAAATTCGTATTTAGACTACACCAGGCAATAACTGCCGTCAAGCATCCGATGATCTCCGGAACAAGACGGCTTTTGCAAATAATACGCAGGACAGAAAGACAGGCTCCCCCAATCCGAAAGTGAGCCTGAAAAAGCCATGACAATCGTATTATGTCAACAAGTGAGGCCGGATTTCCATGGAGAATTGAGAGCCTGCTGGCGCCGACTGTGGGTGTCAGGGGATCTTGGACGAGGGCGACAACGTCAGTGAGACGCTCTGTGATGGTGATCATGCCCGTGTTCACGTTCAGCAATGGCAACTCCCGGATGATCTCCTGTAATTACAATCCCAAATGTTTCCAGGAGCATTGCTGGCGTCAGAACTTCTTCTGGCGTCCCAATCCCTACGACACGATGCGCCAACAACATGACCTGATTGCAGTGAGCCGCCTCCTGAATATCATGGGTAGCCGTAATCACGGCAGCGCCGCGGGAAAGTTCGGCCTTCACAGCCCTTAAGTATATTTCCCGGCCGGCGGCATCCAGACCAGCGGTGGGCTCGTCCAGAATGAGAACGTCCGCTTGTCTGGCTAGGATTTGAGCCAGGTAAACCCGCTGCTGCTGCCCCCCCGATAATGACCGCAGTGGAAGTTCTGCCAAATGCTCGATACTCAACATGCGCATGGCAGCCTCTGTCACTTCTTGATCCGACCGTGTCATGCGTCCAAACAACCCACGATTCGGGAATCTCCCCATGCGGACCACATCTATTGCACGAAGAGGCAGGACAAATCCTGATGCATGAAACTGACTGAGATATGCAATTTGCTTTGGCAAGCTTCCGGGTCGTTTGCCGAGAATCGTGAGTCGGCCCTGGATCGGCGCAATCAGCCCGACAAGGGTCTTCAGCAAAGTGGATTTCCCTGAACCGTTGATGCCAACCAGGGCAAGGGCCTGACCTGCCCCCAGTTGAAATTCAATTCCCGTCACAACAGGGTTGTTATTATAACCAATATCCAGATGATCCGCATATATGACTGCTTCTGCTCCAGGGTCAGCAAGCCTGGCATTATCGAAGACGGAGCCATTTCTCATCATGCCATCATTCATAGACTGGAAGCCTCCGATCGATGCAAATGCTGAGCACGCAGGTTTTGAAGTAAGAAGACCACAAAGAATGCTGTGATGGCTGTCAACACGACCGCAGCCCCGGCCGCAATACTGAAGTGGTAACTAAAAAGAAGGCCGATGTACACCGAAGATACGCCGAAGACAACAGCCCATAGGATCATCGCCCCGATTCTTCGTGCCAGCAGTGCTCCCGCGCCGGCCGGAGCCATTAACATCCCAAAGACAAGTAATGTCCCCACCGTCTGAAAGGAAACAACGATGGTCAGAGCGATAAGGAAAAGCATAATGTTGTGATAGAGTTTGACAGAAAAGCCCATGACCTGTGCTTGTTCGGGATCAAAGCATAAAAGCAAGAACGGTCGGGCGCAGATGGCCGCAGTTACAATAACCACAAGAGTGGCAATAATCTGAATGCCAATCGCCCTTGTGCTCACGCCAAGAAACTCCCCAAACAGCATCTGAATCAAATCGCCGGTAAATGAGGTGGAGTGAGAGATGATCACCACGCCCAGAGCCAGCATCCCGACAAACAGAAGCCCAATTGCCGTATCTGAGGAAAGGCGTGAGCGTTGAGTAATAAGGCTGATGCCTCCAATCATAGCGATGGCTCCAACCACAGCTCCTGTCATCCCGGAGTATCCGAGTAAGATTGCTCCGGCAATTCCCGGCAGAACGCCGTGGCTCAGCGCATCGCCAATAAAAGCCAGGCCGCGCAGCACCACGAATGTGCCTACAATAGCACAGGAAATCGCTACCAGAACCCCGGCGATGAGAGCCTTTAGCATGAAGGGGTTGGATGAGAAGGGGGTTATGAACCAATCCATGATAACAACATTGCGCTATTTCAGCGCATCAATTATCACCTTTGCCAGATTATCTTCGAACGTGAAGTAGGAACCATCATCCGGAAGGGTATGTGTTGCGAGTTGAATCACCTTCACTCCCGTTTCACCACCGAGCTCCTTGGCCACAGATGGCGACGTGCCAAGTTCCGCAAAGATGGCTTTGACATGGTTATCCTCGATCAGATTCTTGAGTTTAGCCAAATCCGCGGCCGAAACCTCGGCCTGTGTGCTGATACTGGGAATGATCGTTCCTATCAGCTTGAAGCCGTAACACTGAGCGAAATACCCCATCGATTCGTGGCCGGTTACCAGCTTTCGGTTATCAGGTGGCAAACTTGACACTTCATCAGATATCTTCTGGTTCAGCGCGGCGAGACGAGTTTCAAGGTCTTGTGCGCGAGCATCAACGTCAATACCCAGATCCGCCTTTAACTGTCCGGCCAGAGCAGAAACGATGCTTCTCATGGCCATCGGGTCAGTCCACAAATGGGGATCTGCAGCCCCGACAGCCTGATCCGGATCCTCTGAAGGAATCCCCTCTCCAGACCCAACATGGCGAACCGTAATATAATCTGAAGCGGTGAAGACCTTCACTCCGTTACTTTTGGCCTTCGACAGGGTCTTTCCCATGCCGCCTTCGAGACCGAGCCCGTTCTGAATAACCAGGTCTGCTTTGTTTATCGCTTCAATATCCTTCGCCGATGGATCCCATTCGTGCGGATCCAGTCCATTAGGTACGGATACAGTGACAC
>JAQTRE010000222.1 GCA_028711995.1 Dehalococcoidia bacterium
CCCGTCATTCCGGTGAAGACCGGAGTGACGTAGAAGAGTCTCTTGTTTGTCATTGCGAGCCTGCCGGAGGCGGGCGTGGCAATCTCCGGAGCCGCGGCTCCGGCCTTTCCCCACCCCCCGAGATTGCTTCGTCGCTGCCGGCTCCTCGCAAAGACATCGTAACCTGCTGTCGTTCTTGGGCCCGTTCACTATGTTATCATGAGCCCTTCGCTTCATGTCATTCTGAGCGAAGCGAAGAATCTGGCCACCGCAAGGATAAACTCCGCGAAGAATCTCTGTGCCGCTCATAAACTCAGCATTGGCGATCTCTTAAAAACTCTCCGTAGCGCGACCCTTATGGGTCGCTTTCCGCGAGGCTGATGGTTTTGCACTATTTAATATGACAAATCACAGTAATGGAGGAGTCTATGAGAACCGTCCGAGAATTCTGCCAGGCTGTCTCGAATGGTTTGCCGAAATTGGATAAAGTCATCACACCACGGATGTGCATGAGCAACCTCCTGGCGCAGCAGTCGCCAGAGCTTCTCGATGTTGTTGAGCCAAGGGGAATAGGTCGGCAAGGGAAGCACTATCAGGCGCGGGTCTTCTTGCAGTGCCTCGAGTACTACCGGATGATAATGGTTGGGCCAATTATCCCAAGCCAGATAGATTGTCTTGGCTTGCGGGTAAGCATGGGCAACCTTGCGAATAAACTGGGCAAGACGCTTCACAGAAACCTTAGAGCAATCCCAAGCCAGAACCTTGCCGGTGGCGATATCCAAGAAGCCGACCACACGCATCAAAGTGTTGGAGCGATGGCTGTAGCGCATCTTGGGCTGCCGACGGCCAAAGCTAGCCCACAGCCAACTCTGGCTGGGTTGCCGATAGAAGCTGGCTTCATCCTGAAGAAGCAGAACAATATCACCCGGATTCAACCGAGCTTCCTTCATGGCCTGCTCCAGAGCCCCTTTTTTTCTGCGTACTGGAGGTCTGGACTGTGAACAACAGGTTGGCCCCGCTTGTAACCATATCCCATCCGTGCCAGAGCTTTGCGTATTCCTGATGCCCCCATGCCATGGAAGCTGGGAACCTCTTGGCCCAGCAGGGCCAATGTCCAGCGTGTCCTGGGGATGCCAAATTGCCTGGGAGACTGTCTGAGACAACCTTCCACCTCCTCTCTGACCACCTTGGACGATCTCCCGCGCCCTGCCTTTATGGTGAAGACAGACGCTCCATTGACCAAGTAATTCTGAATCCACCGTCCTATACTTCTCCGTTCTACTCCCAGATGTTGGGCTACCTGGTATCGGGGAATCCCCTGCCCCACATTATAAACAGCCAACGCCTTGATTCTGATATGGGCTACGGGGCTATGCCGACTCAAGTATTTCAATTCCTGTTCCTGTTCCGGCGTCAAACTGATGTTTCTCATGCTTTAAGTATACGTCAATTGAATAGTTATGTCACTATATTTAGTGCAAAACCATAAGCCTCGCACTACGTCGACAACGGAACCCAGTAAAATGATAATCTGAATAATCTACGATCCGGCCATTGCCCTGCGCCGTTTTCTTATCAGCAAGAAATAAACAAACAGGCCGGCAATTACCGCCGCGCCGACTATCGGCCAGATCCACCAGCGGGAAGGCTTCGACTTCGTGCTGAATTCAGCGCTGAATTCAGCAGCCGGAGCGGTATTCGTGAGATCCCTGAACGAGGTCCCCACAGCCACCCTATAGATCGTGCCATGGGATAGCTTTTTCTTCGGGGTGAACGTCATCACGTTCCCTTCCCATCCAAATTTACCGGATACCGCTGGCGATACGGAGAAAGACTCCTCTGCCGAAGCTCTGTCCACCGGTTCGTTAAAGGTGATGGAGATGTTACTGCCGACTGAGACGCCTCTGAAGCCGTTGCCGGGTGAAGCTGCGATCACCATCGGTGTGGTTAACTCAGGCAAAGGAGGCTCGATCAACTCTATCTCGGCCAGTCTTATTCCGGAGTCGAAAGTCTGAGGGGGGAGATAATCTCTGATCATGCCGGTTATATCCTTGTGTATAAACGACGCATTTGCCTCAATCCGGGTAAACCTCACGTAGAGAGTGTATCTGCCGAACCCGGCGTCCTTGGGAAAAACCAGATAACCTTCGGAGGGTATCTTCTCATTGGGGAATTCGAATTTGGCTCCTTCTTTCAACTCAGGAAGGGATTTGCTCATCTTGTATGACCCCAGAGGAAGCTCCTTGCTGGCGGCATCCTTTTTCCCGAATACATCGTAAGAGAATGTCGCGTTTGTCGGGAGCTTGTTGACCAGACTTATCATCGCTCCGTAAGCTCCTCCGGGGATTTTCCGGATGGTGGCTGTAAGATCCAGCGTAGCATAGAACTGCTCCCCCCTGATGACCTTCTCTTTGCTGATGCTTGTCTGCCACTCAGCCCTGGCATCTTCATTTTCAAAGAACTCCAGTCCGGCAGCAGGACCAGGGACCAGTCCAAACAACAAAATAGCCAGCAAAACAGAAAAAAGGAGGAGTGATATCTTTCTCACCAGAATCCCTCGGCTCGGATTTCTAGGCCCGGTTTTTCCTCTTTGCGACTAAAAAAGAGGCAAGCACAACCACAACCCCTGCCAATAGTACCCATAGAATAATCAGCCACCATGGAAACGACCCTGATTTCTCTTCAGTGGTGAAGCTCCAGTTATAAGGTGCTCCCAGACTATTTCCATCGAGATCACGAGCGGCAACGGAGATGCCGAAGTCATAGCTTACACCCTTTTCCAGGTGAACGTCAGGATGAAAAATCATGGTGTTATCAACCCAGGTAAAAGATCCGGTAACTGATCGATTGATTGAGAAGGCCTTCTCTGCAGCGGCTTTGTCCATAACCCCGCTGAATGTGACGGATATTTTGGCATCAACAGGCACATCGTTAGCACCGTTCTCAGGAGAGACGGAAGGTATAGTCAATGACGCTGGCGGAGGCGCTGTTGTTGGAGTCTGGGCAGGCATAGGTGTAGGCGTCGGAGATGTTGTCGATGTGAGAGTCGGGGTTGCCGAGGGCGTAGGCTCAGGCGTTGAGGCAGATGTTGGCGCAGGCGTTGGACTGGGCGTCTGTTTCACCGCCACCAG
>JAQTRE010000223.1 GCA_028711995.1 Dehalococcoidia bacterium
TTGGCTGTTCTCATGGAGGATTCTCCCCCTCAATCTGAATCTGAGTTGATTCTACCAGATACGTGGGGGTGAAGGCATTACAAAATCAGTCAAAGTCGAGGCTGAAATCAAAACTAAACAGCCTCTGATGAACTGGGAGGTATCATCAAGCAGTCATCCGGTTCAGCGGTGAGGGTCACCAAAAACGCCGAGAGGAACTCCGCAACTATCGAGATCATGAATAAGGGTGTCTGGGAGGAAGTCGTCGACCTGCAGCCAATGGCGCGGTTAAAGGAACCGATGGGGCACGGGTTGCCAGGATTTGAGACTTCCGTTGTCCAGGGCGTCAATATGCAGACCCCGCAATCGCAACTGGGTAGAGCATTCAAGAGACTGGAGCAACAGTTCGGAGAGAAGGGTGCTGCCCGGTTTCCGCAATACGTGAAGGCATTGGGCGGAGAGATAGAACTGGGCATCGGCGCCAAACCACCCACGTTCCGGCAATTGACGGCACTCAAAGCGAAGGGTGTCAGGAACACGGCCAGAGATATATTCGTGAAAGGGTTATCCAAAGACAGAAGGATCGCTGCTGCCGCTGAGGTAGCTCCCGATCTGGAGAAGGACGCTGCCAAGCTCCTTGATCTGGAAGGCGATCTGGCGAAGGCCGAACAGGCGCTGGCCAGGGAAACGGCCCGATCGCGCGAGATCGTGCGCTCTGCCGAGGCCGTTATGCAGCAGCAGCAACGTTTGCCGATAGCCATCAAGCAATCGCTACAGGTTGCCAGAGAGAAACTGGATTCTAGCAAGAGTAAAACGGCGGAAGCCACACGTGAGTATGAAGCCACTCGCTATCAGCTTGGATCACAAGTTGCAGGAAGGGTAATCGTTCTGGAAAACGTGATAGACCGGATGGGAAGCGAGACGAGATCGGATGCACCCGAAACCTATGAGAGACTGCTGGCGGAGAGCTCTTATAGCCCCAAACCTGTGCGACCAGAGGATACCCCGAGTATCGATAGATCGCCTGCAGCCAGAGATATCGGGCGCGGCTCAGGCCGCCCTGGAGATGTCGAATCTCGGCCCCGAGGAGAAGAGTCCAAAGAAGAGGCCGGGGCCGATACCACGAGGCCGCTGCCGGGCAAGGAAGCTACGCCACATCGTCGAAGTGATGATACTGACGATGCCATGAGAGGCACCCCGGGAGATACGGGCAGAGATCAGCCTGGAAGAGGGGAAGAGGCAGATCGGCCAAGTAGAGGTGAACCCCCGCGCCGACCATTGCCGGGTAAGCCAGATTACCCTGACCAACCGAGGAGGCCGGATGATCGTGATAGGGTAGACAGAATTACCCGTCTGCCAGGAAAACCTCGGGTTCCAGACGTACCACCCAAGAAAGCACTTAATGGCAAAACGCCACAGTTCTTCATCAAGAACGCCCGCGGGGTACCTGAGAATCCGGGGACGGTCCTATTCCAGCAGGGATCATTGAATGGGAAGCCTGTCTGGGTGGAGGCTACACCGCCGTCGCCGGGAGCTACCAAGCGGAGCGAAACGGACGGAGTGAAGGTGTTCTTCAAGCCGCCTCCGGATGCCAAGCGCCCGTTTGGCACTCCACAGCAGACCCTGTTCACCCGGGGGGGATCACCGGCTAAGGAACTGGTGGTCAACGTGGGTGCCTTCGATGCCGTCATCAGGAATGGCAAGATCATCCGCCACGAGCGAGTGGGAGGAGCCACGATGATGCACCGCCAGGGCAGACAAGTAGTGACCAGCAGAGAAGAACGCATTATGACACCCCGGAGCAACAAAAAGGGGAGGAAGATATGAAAAACGGGAAAGGCAGAGCACAAAACTTAAGTAAGCGAGAAAGGTCACGACGGACCAGACTGTCGGAGAAGATGCCTGATGGTGGCTGGCGATTTACGCATCGGGATACTCCCAAAGGGGTAGCAAGGACTGACAATAAGACTGGGAAGAAGACCTATCTGTATCTCAAGTGAGATGTCTACGGAGCAGAGACAACAGTTCCTTATCGTCGGATACGACATTGGATAAGACACCGCTTTTACCTGTGTTGAAGACAATAATACCTTCGCGTCCCCTGTAACCTTTTTTCCCTGAAGTGTTACAGGGCGGTATCAAATTATGGATAAGCACGCCTTCTATATCAAAAACAATTTCCTGCGAAATTCTCTTGCCGTTGGGGGTGCAGATACGCCCAAAGCTCACCACCATTCTAACGCCATTGTATTTGTGGAGCCAGTCTCTCTGGTGTTGTTTCATTCGCTTACCAAAATCCTGAGTATATGTTTCACCAATGTACAAGAGCTTCCTAGGAACTCTGGACTCCATTTCATGTATAGCATAGATGCCATAATTCCTCGATTCGGGCCTTGTGTGTGCAGTATCCACGGGATAGTATCCCGACCAATCAATCTTAAACCAGCTCATTTGTCTTTGAGTATAGGTGCTCAATCTTAGCTTGTCAACAAAGATTTAGGCTCCCCAAAACATAGTACCTTAGTCACTTTGTAATCTTAAGAACGGCAGGAGGCATGATGAATCTACCCGTTTACCGGAGACCGGGCTTAGTGAAAGACACGTTAGTCCGTATAGCTTTCTATTGCGGCATGTCTCTTCATGTAGCATTGTTGACTACAGTGGTCTTTGTGCTTATCGAAGAAGCAATTTTCGCAGTATTCATGGCTTTAGGGATAACGGGCATGCTTGCTCTTGTGGTTTCTGCCCTTCTGCCACCCACGATAGCCGAAGATGAAGAAACCAAAACTCACGGCAAAGGTTAGTAACCATTGGAGTGCATTGTCCCAGACAATATCAGCGGCATTCGGTTTTGGAAGAATTCCAGAGTCCCTCCACTTGAGGTAATCAGTAATCACATGTTGAATATCCCAGCAGTCAAAGAGGAACACAATGAAGCCAATCAACATTCGTTTCATGCCTGGTTGAAGTATAACTGATGAGCCCTATGACATCGTCGGAATCAAGTCTTCCCCTCACGTAGTACATTGGTCATCGTTGTAATCTTGAGAACGGCGGAGAGGGTATGA
>JAQTRE010000224.1 GCA_028711995.1 Dehalococcoidia bacterium
TTGGCAGAATCTGAGGCTTATGGGGTTATCCACATGTCCACACTGTTCACAAAGAAAGAAAAAGTAGCAAAAAGAAAGAAACGATTATTATGACCCTTTCAGGCTCATTTTTGGATTAGAAAAGACTTTGACCCGGGGCAACCACAAATGTAGACTTACATTATTGTCGCACCGCTGTGTGGAAACCCCGGGGAAGAGCATTCAGGCACGAGTCGGTGATGACCAGGAAAGCGTCATCTGTCCAGAACAGACAGCCTCCGATGAATACGAAGCATACACCATCACCAACGGTTGAAATCAACGAACAGTTTCAGCACGCCCTCGATATCATGGAAGGTACCCACAGCAGCATCTTCGTTACCGGCCGGGCAGGCACGGGCAAATCAACATTACTCAACTACTTCCGCGGCATCACCAAGAAGAAGGTGGTGGTATTGGCCCCCACGGGTGTGGCTGCGCTTAATGTTAACGGGCAGACTATCCATTCCTTTTTCCGCTTCAAGCCCACCATCACCCCCGAACGCGTGAAAAGAGTCCGCTCCAAGGATGATGAGGGCAGTATTTATGAAAAGCTGGATGCTATTGTTATCGATGAGATATCGATGGTAAGAGCCGATTTACTTGACTGCGTGGACAAGTTCCTCCAGCTGAACGGGCCAAGTCGGGGCAAGCCTTTCGGCGGCATTCAAATGATCTTTTTCGGCGACCTGTACCAGCTATCACCCGTGGTCACGAGCACAGAGAAAGCAGTTTTTAGCTCACTCTATCAGACTCCGTACTTTTATGGCGCGAAGGTCTTTGCCTCCTTCGAAATGGAGTTCATAGAGCTGGAGAAGGTTTACCGGCAGCATGACGAACAGTTTGTTGCTCTGCTCAACTCCATCCGCAATAATTCCATTGGCGAACAAGGATTACAGATTCTCAACCAGAGATACATGCCCCAATTCGAACCGCTTCCGAGCGACTTTTACGTTTACCTGACCACAACAAATCAGCTTGCCGATCAGATCAATGGTCAACAGCTTGCCAAACTGGACGAGCGCTCGTATGTCTTCCCTGCAAATATCCAGGGGCAGTTTGGCAAGGAATATCTGCCCGCAGCAATTGACCTTCAGGTTAAGGCAGGGGCGCAAATCATGATGGTAAACAATGATGCCACCGGTCGCTGGGTCAACGGCAGCATCGGGAAAATCACGGGCATCACCCACAATAGCAAGAACGAGAGTGCCATCGTTGCCGAACTGGCTGATGACAAGACTGTGGAGATTACACCCTATACCTGGGAGATATTCAAGTTCTTTGCCGAAGAAGGACGACTGCAGTCGGAAGTCGTCGGCAGATTTAAACAGTACCCGCTGATGTTGGCCTGGGCAGTGACCATCCACAAGAGCCAGGGGAAAACCCTGGATAAGGTGATCGTCGATATCGGCAGAGGGACGTTTGCCTACGGGCAGGTTTACGTGGCGTTGAGCCGCTGCACCACACTTGACGGTATTGTTCTGAAGAAGCCCATCCTGAAGAAACACATCTGGACGGACTACAAAGTAGCCGATTTCCTAACGAAGTATCAGTATAAAAAAGCGGAACAAACCTGCCCGGTTACTGATAAGGTTGAAGTAATCAGGAGAGCAATCAAGAATAGAGCGACCCTACGGATAACATACCTTAAACCCAGCGACGAGAAAACGAGAAGGGTCATCAGGCCGGAAACAGTCGGGGAAATGGAGTATCAGGGCAAGAAGTACCTTGGTTTGCGCGCATTCTGCATGAAACGCAATGAAGAAAGGACCTTTCGGGTTGACAGGGTGCTTGAGATAGAAGAGCTGTGAAAGAAGCACGGCCGGCGTTTATCATCAACTCTGTTCGGTCGGTCGGAGTCAAGTCGTTGGCAGGTCACAGCTTCTGTAAACAGTCGCGGCCAAAGGACTGAACGTTAGTCCATTGGATGACGTGTCAAATCCCGTGTCTGTTGAGCCTGGCAAACAATCCGCCCAAATATTTCATCCCCAACCATTTATCCTACCCCCTTGTGGGGAGCCACCGTTTCAGCCAATCCCCGGATTAAGTGAAGCCAAGGCCTATTGTACCATTGATCCCTGCGCTATATAATTGTTTCAATCTTTTGTCTTCCGTTGGCCTTCACACTGCCATCAAAATTCGGCAGAGGACCATGGGCGTGAGCCCATGGGTGAATGCCGTAACACCGCAGGTGATACAATTGGCACATGAAGGTAAAGCTTATTCTAGTTTGCAGTCAAGTCGATACTTTTGATCCATGGCCAGTAGGTTAAGCTCATAACGGCATTTTTGTCGGATGCCATCTCGAATAGTCCTTGTTCTGCTTGTTGGGTGACGGCATCGAGCGAATGAAAGACCTTGTTGGCGAAGTAATTCTTGCGGAGACGATTCCATATCTGTTCTGCCGGATTCAATTCGGGTGAATAGGGTGGCATGAACACAAGCGAGATATTCTCAGGAACGATGAGTTCCTTGCCTCTATGCGATGATGCGCCATCCAGTACCATGATCATGAAATCTTCCGGATGATTCTGGTGGACTTGATTCAGAAAACGACTCATGTTCTCGGTGTTCATCTTCTCCAATGTCATATAATCAAGGGCTCCATCCCACGGGCTTACCGCAGCGTATTCATACCTGAACTCTCGTACCAGCGCCATTTTTACCATTGGCCTGATCGGTGCCGGCGCCCAACAGGCGCGAGGATCACTCATCCGTCCAAACCGGGCTTCATCTTGAAACATTAAACGGACAGGCAGGTTCACCTTATTTTTCAAACAGGCGGTTGCCACCATCGCGGGGAGTTTTTCTTAAACTCCTCTTGAGCAGCCTGATCGCTTTTCGGATGCTTGGTATCCGGTTGTACTTTCCTCCACCCATGACGAGCCAACATACGGTATGTGGTTGATGGTGACGTATCATGCCCTAACCGTTTAACCAAAGCAGCGTGGATCGGAGGAACTGAGAGAACTCCTCCGGTACTGGCTTCAGTCTCCCAA
>JAQTRE010000225.1 GCA_028711995.1 Dehalococcoidia bacterium
AGGAAACGCTTCGGCCTCTTGCTTCGGAATTAGGGCTCAAGGCGGGGCAATTGTTCAGCCCCATTCGCATCGCCTGCACCGGCCGCACCGCTTCTCCCGGACTCTTTGAGACCATGACGGTTCTGGGGAAAGAGCGTTGCCTTGCGCGGATCCGATCCGCCATCAACCGGCTTCAAAGAGTCTAATAACCGAACCTCAAGGTGTTTGACCGGGTGTGGCAGAAACCACCGGGGACTCCACGTGAATGGTCAGGCTGGTGGTCTGTCCCGGCGTCACGGTAACGCAAAAATTCGTTTGACCGTAGTAAGTGATGTAGAAGCTGTAGCTTCCTGACTTAATCCCATTATAGACTACCGTCCCGCCCTGGTTGGTCGCCCCGGTCACCTTGACCGAACTTCTACAGTCATGTCGCTTTGCTTAGCTTCAAGTGTGGATAACTCAGCTTTGGCATCTGGAAAATCGGGGTAAAAGTAGTGCCAATATCCACACTTATTACGGCTGTAATTATTGCGTATGTTGCGGTATAATATGTAGTGTCTGATAGGAGGCGCTATATGTTTGTCCGCAGCAAGCCCAGCGGTGCACACCGCTATCTTCAGAGCGTGGACAACCATCGGGAAGGCAAGCGCGTGGTGCAGCGGGTGATCTGCACCCTGGGGAGGGTGGATGAGTTGGCATCGAGCGGCCAGACAGATGCGCTGGTACGTTCCTTAGCTCGCTTCGGGGACCAGGTGCGGGTGGTGGAGGAGTACGAAAAGGGCAATATCGAGGCCAAAGGGATATGGCAGATCGGCCCTGATCTGGCCTTCAGGCATCTGTGGAAGGGTTGCGGGATCGCTCAGGTGTTGAGGGAGCTTCTGAAAGAGCGGCACTTCGAGTTCCCGGTGGAGAGGGCCATCTACATGACGGTGCTGAACCGGCTGTTCGAACCGGGGTCCGACCGGGCCTGTGAGAAGTGGAAACGGGACATGGTGATACCCGGCAGTGAAGGGGTAGAGCTTCACCATCTATACCGGGCGATGCGCTGGCTGGGCGACAACCACGAGAAGGTGGAGGACGGCCTCTTCCATATGGGGCGCGATCTCTTCAGTGAATTCACTTTGGCCTTCTTCGATACCACCAGCATCTACTTCGAGGAGGCCGGCGGGGAGAGCCTGGGGCAACGCGGGCACAGCAAGGACCATCGGCCGGATTTGAAGCAGATGGTGGTCGGGGCGGTGTTGAACGGGGAAGGCCGTCCGGTGAGTTGTCCGATGTGGTCGGGAAATCAGACGGACGTAGAAACCCTCGTGCCCCTGGTGGAGGAGATGAAGCAGCGGTTCGGGCTGAAGCGAGTGTGCTGGGTGGCCGATCGGGGGATGGCCAGCCGGAAGACCATCGATGGACTTGAAGGGCTTGAAATGGAATACATCCTGGGAGCCCGGATGCGCCGGCAGAAAGAGGTGAGAGAGGATGTCCTGGGACGAGCGGGGCGATACAAAGAAGTAGCCGAGAACTTGCAGGTGAAAGATGTTCGTGTGGAGGGACGTCGCTACATTGTCTGTTACAATCCGGAAGAGGCCAGGAAGGATGCCGCCGATCGGGAAGCGATCCTTAAGAGCCTGGAGGACAAGCTGAAAGAATCTCCCGGCAGCCTGGTGGGCAACCAGGGATACCGCAGATTCCTGCGGGTGCAGAAGGGATCAGTAGTCCTGGATCCGAAGAAGATCGCTGCCGATGTCCGTTACGATGGTAAGTTCGTGCTGCGAACCAACTCCGATCTGGGAGCCGATGAGATCGCGGTGCAGTACAAGCGGCTCCTGATGGTGGAGCAGTTCTTCCGGGCGACCAAATCGATGCTTGACACCCGGCCGGTGTTCCACCAGTGGGACGCCACCATCAAAGGGCATGTGTTCTGCTCCTTCCTGGCGCTGGTGCTGATGCACGAACTCAAACGGAGACTCAGAGAGCGAGGCTGGGAAATGGAATGGAACGACATCCGGCGAGACCTCCAATCGCTGGCCGAAGTCGAGGTCGTGCAGGGAACGCAGACTTATCATCTGCGGACGCCGGTGCAGGGAGTTGCCGGAAAGGTGCTTCAGGCTGCGGGGGCGGCTATCCCTCCATCGGTCAGACTCATGGCGTGACACACTGACCTGGTCACTGGACAGCGCGATACAGGGGCATCTGTGGTGCCAAGAGAGGAAAAACGCCCCCAAATAGCTTCGATTTTCAAAAGGACTGTAGAAGTCGAGTTATATTGATTGTCTCTCCTGTTCGAGCATCACAATCATCGCTGGAGTTAATTCCGTCAATCCGGGCCTGTCCGATGATCAAGGTCGCGAGAAATCACTTATTCACCACGCCAAAGTACGGTTCAACACTCGTTGGACTATGCGAACACACGAATATAGTCCGTTCAAGTCATATCCTTCTTTTTCCCAACTTTGGTATAAAATTCTGATGGAATTGATTTGGGATCTTTATAGATATAAAATTTGCAGGGCTTCTTACCCAATTCCTCTGATGGATCCTCAAATACGTCCAGGGTACCCGATTCCATTTGTACCATTGCCGCACATGCCCCATGGGTACAATAAACAGGAAAGTCGCTCTGCCCATAGGTCATGGGCTGCGGCCGCTTGATCTTAAGGAAGCCAAAGTTCTCGTAACTATCCTCAATAATTAGATGACCACCGCTTCCACAAGGGCGCATTTCGAGAACAAATTTTTCCTCATCCTCATCAATAGTGACTGGTGAAAAGGTCGCTCTAAATCGTTCCGCATAATTCTGGACGGCTTGGCGCAACCTTTCCGTTCCTTCGAGCCTCTTTTGTGGTCGGCGTTTTGCGCCGTCTGCCATTGCAACACTAATGAATTCTTTTTGTGCTTCCTCCAATGCCTCATCACCTAAATGGCGGCCGATATAGCTCATTAGGGATGTTATCCAGTATAAGTGCAAGTGATGCATGCGTTTGGCTTCATTGTATAAACGAATTGTCAGGTCCGATGCTCTTTCCTTGTCAT
>JAQTRE010000226.1 GCA_028711995.1 Dehalococcoidia bacterium
TCGGACATATCCTTGAATATCTTTTTCTCCCCCCTTGTCATCCATTTCGGTGGATTCTTCATTTTGCCTCCGATTTGACAATCTCCAAAATTGGGCATAATCTTTTCCCGGCAACTCACCTCTCACCCGGAGGATCCCATGAAACGCGTCCTGGTCATCATCACGGCTTTCGTCATCCTTGGTTGCGCTACCCCACAGAGACCGGCTGACCCGGAAGTACCACAAGAACCGGACCCCACAGAGGAAACAATGTCACACGAGGATCTCGCTAAAGGTGGAAAGTTCTTGTTGGACATACTCACAAGTTGGCTCATCGTTTATCCGTGGTGACAATTTCCAGAAATCTCTTCCAGGTTCTGCACTCATGGATCTCATGCCCCAAATACATCGCCTGCAGTCTCAAATCTTTCTGTTCCTTACTCATCCTGCCGCTTTTCTCTTTCTTGTTTTCGATCATCACTACCCGGCCCCCGGGTAAAAGGAGCGTTCAGTCTGGCCAGCCTGGAACGAGGATCCCTTTAACTCGTTTCGATTGCCTGAAACACTGACAGGGATAACCCTTTCTCTTTGCCCACGACATGATATCGCGTTGCAGTTTCGATTCCGGCTCATCAGAGGTGGGAGGCCCAGGCGTAAGCGTGCCGATGACTCCGCTTTCATCGGGGTTGTTTTTGTTTTGTCGCCATCCTGCCCGGGCCTTTTGGGTGAGCTCTTCTATTTCCTGAAGCGTGGGGTTGAAGCCTTTCATGCCGCTATCGCCTCTTCCTTGGGTGGTCGTTTGGCCCATCCCATCTTAGTCAAAAGATCCCGATACCGCTGGGATCTCTCCGCTTTACTTAGTCCCGTGTAACAATCTTCGCACTCATACTGGGGGTGGTTTGTGTCCTTCCGGCAGTAGCGCCACTTCCCACATTTGGAGCAGTGGGTCCTTGTCTCATGGGATTCATAGAGTTCAAGAGGAGGATCAGTTGCCCGTATTCTCTCGATCAGGTCTGCCGGGGTGGGCATCCGGTGAAATTCCTCCATCACCTTCTGCCCGGCTGAAATCACCTGGCTGTCTTGATATCTTTGCATGGCCATCTCCCAAGCCTCCAGGGTTTCGTCTGCCATTTTCTTCCCGAATAGCTCGCAGAAAAGAGTTATCATGTCCTTTACGATCTTCTGACTTGCCATGGTCTGTGCCTCCGTCTTTTTGTGCCCAAACAAGAATGGTTGCATAGTGGGATTTGTACTTCTTGCCTTTCGAGGCGATATAGCTTGATAGTTTTTCAATGCGTTCAGTGGTGCTACCCTCCCCGAATTTGTCTTTGAGTTTTTGAAACTCTTCTTCAGACATTTTCACGTTCCCGAAGGAACCGAGGGATAATATGTTTATGTCTCTCTTCTTATCTGTCTCTGCCTTATCTTTACTTACCTCTGTCTCTAGACAAGCATCTGCTTGCACGTTGCTAGCGTCTGCTAGCGTCTGCTTGCAGGTTTCGAGAAATCCGGTACTTACAAGGAGGTCAATATCTTTCTGCTTAATCGAGTGATCTCGGAGCTGAAAACGGATCTCTTCGAGGTCGGAGGGAACTTCACCCTTTTTTCGGCTTGCCAAAATCCACAGTTGCATCAGCAAGCCCTTGCTAGCGAGTGCTAGCGCAGTGAACTTACGGTTGTTCAAAAGGTCAACGTGTAGCTTGATCCATGGCGGGTTGCGATTGTTATAGTGCTGGTACTGTTCCCAATCATGCACCTTGAGATATTTCATTTATCCCTTCCCTTCCTCTTTCAAAAACAACCCTGGCCATCTCTGGTTACAATACTCGTCCCTGTCGTCCATCACCTTCCTGAGTCGCTGCTCGTGGTCCGGTGGATCCGGATTGTGTGACCCGTCGAAAGGTGGTGGTCCGAAGTCGGTGCGTGGTGTCGGTGTCGGCATAACTGCGTGGCCTAACTGTTCACCACGTGTTTGCATTCTGCGTAGGCGTCAACCTCTTTTAGAAGTGACCGGAAATCCGTGAACCACTCCACCATCTTCCTCATGAGTCCGGCTTGCTCTCCCTTGGCGTACAGTCCGAGTATCGGCCTTCCAACTGCCCAGGCCGCACCTACCTCTGCCCATGCGTCCGTTCCCGATGGACCGATATAAATGACCAAATCTGAGCGGGTTGCGCCGTATGTGTCGTACTCGAACATTTCCTGACCATCCGTGCTATTGATCCACTGTTCAAAGTCGAACTTGATGTTTGTGCGTCCTTCGTCACTCACTGCCCTCTCCACGAAGGAATGAACTTCAATTCCTCTTGCCCTGAGTAGATCGGTCAGCATCTCGACGGCATGTTGATTTTTCCAGCTTGAAGCGATGTAAATTTTCATAGCATCTCCTTATTCCTTAGTGCCCGTATTTACCCCACCAAACTCAGCGCTTCGATCTTGAAATCCACCCCATAAAGATCCCGGATGGTCATCATGGCGGTATGTATCCGCCGCGCCTCTCTGATCTTTTGTTCAAGTTCTTCTTGAAGGCGTGTCAGAACGTCCAGGCCGGCAGTCTTGGCGAGAAAGGTTTCGGTTGTACGATTCTCCCGTACAACTGAATCTTCGCTCCCACTCTGTAGGGGAATATTTTCATGAATATCCTGCCCCGGTTTTACAGACTCTTTCCCCTTCGCCGGTTCCCACTTCGGCCAATCCCCCGGCAACTTCCCCGCCTTCCACTTGTCATAATGCGGGTGACAAAAGCCCCTGGAAAAGTGGGATTCCTGGCAACCGGGGAACTTACATTTCGGCTTCTGGTAGGGCGGTTTAGTGGCTTCCTGCTCCTTCTTGATTTGCCGCATCTGATCGCTCAAACACTCCTTACAAATCTTCGGCTGCCCGTCTCCCCTGAGCCCTGGTGATGGTCTGCCGCAACCCTTTGGGCACATCGGTTTATCCATGGCTTTTTCCTCCTCCTTTTCCGTTTCAATCGGCGTGTCTG
>JAQTRE010000227.1 GCA_028711995.1 Dehalococcoidia bacterium
ATGTTGGCGCTTGTTTTGGCGCTAAATTCGACCCGCCAGCCGATTCACTCAGACTTTAAACTTCGCAGCATAATATCAGGGTGACTCAATCAGAATTCCGATACCGGCTTTTTGCAGGGACGCCAACTCTGCATCGATATGCACTGATTCCAAACGGGTTTAGAGGGTGCTTGGGTCGTCGAATGGCTCTAGTTCGTCCTGATCCTAAGAAGGCGCATCCTCGCTTCCTACACTACTATTTCCTTACACCCTCATGGCGGGCTATAGTGGAGGCAAATATCATCAGTGGTGCCACAGTGGATCGGATTCCTTTAACAAGATTTCCCGATTTCGAGGTGCAACTACCCTCTCTTGGTGTCCAGCAACGCATCGCCTCCATCCTCTCCGCCTACGACGACCTGATCGAGAACAACCGGCGGCGGATTGAGTTGCTGGAACAGTCGGCGCGGCTGCTCTACAAGGAGTGGTTTGTCAACATGCGCTTTCCCGGCCACGAACATGTCAGGATTGAAGACGGTGTGCCGGATGGGTGGGAGCGTCAGCCACTCGCTGAACTCTGTGAGTCTATAGATTACGGCTACACAGCCAGCGCTACATTAGACGAGGTCGGTCCAAAATTCCTTCGCATCACGGACATTGTCCCCGATATTATTGATTGGTCCACGGTGCCTTATTGCCTTATTGAAGAAGACAGGCTGGCGAAGTTTCGGCTTGTTGAAGGCGATATCGTCATTGCACGCACGGGAGCAACGGTCGGTTATGCAAAGAGACTTCACAGGCGATTTCCGGAAGCCGTGTTTGCCTCGTATCTGGTACGTCTGCGGCTCAAACCAACAATCGACAACTTGATGGTCGGGACTTTCGTGGAGTCCGATCAATACAAGAGCTACGTCAAATCAAACGTGGGTGGTGCAGCACAACCAAATGCGAATGCCCGAGTACTCTCCGCTGTAAGGATTCTTGTTCCTTCCCCGAACATTCAGCGTCTCTTTCATGAGTATGTAGAACCTATTAAAGACCTGTGCGAAATCTGTCAAATGCAGAACCAACAACTCACCAAAGCCCGCGATCTTCTCCTGCCGCGTCTGATGAACGGAGAAATAGCCGTATGAGCAGTTATACCGAGGACACCCTTGTCCAGCAGACCACGGCGGAATACTTGGAGCAGAAGCTCGGGTGGGACTCGGTCTACGCATACAATACCGAAACCTTCGGTCCGCAGGGTACGCTGGGGCGCTCATCCGACCGCGAAGTAGTGCTCACGCGATACCTCCGGGCCAAGATCATTGAACTGAATCCCAATCTGCCGGATGAGGCTTACGATGACGCTATCCGCCAGATCACAGCTACCACGGCTACCCAGAAGCTGTTGACGACCAACCGCGAAAAATACGAGCTGATGAGAGACGGCGTGCCGGTGACTTTCCGCAATGCCAAGGGCGAGCGCGTCAAACAACGGCTGCGCCTGTTTGACTTCAACGAACCGGCCAATAACCACTTCCTCTGCGTGCGGGAGCTGTGGGTCAAAGGCGATCTGTACCGCCGCCGGGCGGATATCGTGGGGTTCGTCAACGGCCTGCCGCTGCTGTTCATGGAGCTCAAGAACGTCCACAAGGATATCCGGGCCGCCTATGAAAAGAACTTCAAGGACTACAAAGATACCGTGCCCCACCTCTTCCATCACAACGCCTTCATCGTGCTGGGAAACGGCGTGGAGGCAAAACTCGGGTCGGTGACCAGCCGGTTCGAGCATTTCCAGGAATGGAAGCGTCTGGCGGAAGATGAACCGGGCGTGGTGGATATGGAAACGCTGCTCAAAGGAATCTGCGATAAGCGCAACCTCATGGACCTGCTGGAGAATTTCATCCTCTTTGACGATTCCTCCGGCGAGCCGAGGAAAATTCTGGCCCGTAATCATCAGTTTTTAGGCGTCAACCGGGCCATCGAGGCGGTGCAGGATCGCCGGAATCGCCAGGGCAAGCTGGGCGTTTTCTGGCATACCCAGGGCTCAGGCAAGAGCTACTCGATGGTGATGTTCACGCAGAAGGTTCACCGCAAGCTCGGCGGCAACTTCACCTTCCTCATTTTGACGGATCGCGAGGACCTGGATACCCAAATCTACAAGACCTTTGCCGGTTGCGGTGTGGTGAATAATGACCGCGATCCGTGCAGGGCAACCGATGGCGATCACCTGAGCCGCCTTCTGGCGGAGCAGAAATCGCATATCTTCTCTCTGATCCAGAAATTCAACCAGAACGTAAACCCGGATGTGGGCTACACCCGGCGCGATGACATCATCGTGATTACCGATGAAGCGCATCGGACGCAGTACGGCACGCTCGCCCTGAACATGCGGAATGCCCTTCCCAAAGCCAGCTATATCGGCTTCACCGGAACGCCTCTGTTCAAGGAGGATGAGATCACCAGGCGGGTCTTTGGCAACTACATCTCCACCTATGACTTCCAGCGTGCCGTCGATGATAAGGCCACGGTGCCGCTCTATTACGATGCGCGCGGAGATAAACTCGGTGTGGCTGTCACCGATCTGAATGATCGCATTGCCGAGAAGCTCGAGGAACTGGAAATCGAGGGTATCGATGTAGAGCAGCGTCTGGAGAGGGAACTCAAGCGCGATTACCACATCATCACTGCGGACAAGCGGCTGGACGCGGTCGCCAGGGACTTCGTTAAACACTATTCGACGGCATGGGAGACCGGCAAGGCGATGCTGGTCTGCATTGACAAAATTACCTGCGTCCGCATGTACAAACTGATCGAATTCTATTGGAACGAGAGAATCAACGAGCTGGAATCGCAGTTACCCCAGGCAATGGATGAGCAGGACGAACAGTACCGGCAGCGCCAGATTGAATGGATGCGCCAGACGCAGATGGCGGTCGTGGTCAGCGAGGAACAGGGCGAGGTCGAGAAATTTCGCAGATGGGGGCTGGACATCACCCC
>JAQTRE010000228.1 GCA_028711995.1 Dehalococcoidia bacterium
TTGGTGCTCTCATCAGCCACCCCCTTTTTGTTGATTCCAGTTTTTTGTTGCTATGCAGCTTCTATTGCTTTCGTTTTGGGTTCCGGAGCTGCTTTTACAAGCGGCTTGCCGAGCGGCAGTTTTACTCCCAGGTCTGCAAGGACCACGTGCATCATCATGTACCAGGCGCTGCAAGCACAAACGATCAGAACGACAGCCCCCACCTTTTTGAATGCTGACGAGCCGCTGCCAAGGAAGAAGATGTCTAAGAAGATGAATCCCAAGAGCAGCGTAAAGAAAGTGAACGCGTGAGCCCTGCTTATCATCAATGACCCGATGAAGTACATGAAGGTCAGTACGCTGAAGACCACCATGAAGTAGCCGACATCCTTAGCGGTGATGCCGAGCCACCCGTTCAACAAGCAAATGAGGATTCCCGCCAGGGCCATCCAGAATGCTCCGTAGGTTGCGAACACTGCATAGCCGAAGTTGTTGCCCGTGCGGAATTCCTGTAGCCCGGCAATAAGCTGTGCCAGACCGCCGAAGAAAATGGCACAACATACTACGATTCCATCACCACACCATCCCAGGTTAGCGAATTGCAGCAGTAGCGTTGCGCCACCAAACCCTGCCAGTCCCACAGCCGCAGGGTTACCTATTTTCGTTCCTTCAGACACCGAATTACACTCCTTTGAATACCATATTTTGCCATTCTATTGCCTTACTGCTTCGCAACTGCGAACCCCAGTGGCTTCAGAGCTTCCCCGATTTCTCCCAAGATGGCGGGGTCATCAATCGTCGAGGGAACCGCGTATTGTTCGCCATTGGCGACTTTGCGCATGGTGGCGCGAAGTATTTTGCCCGATCGTGTCTTGGGCAGGCGCTTGACCACGGCGACATTGCGGAAGTAGGCGAAAGCGCCAACGCGTTCACGGACCATCTCGATCAGTTCCTTGATGACGATCTTCGGGTCCTTGGTGACTCCTGCTTTGAGGACCACCAGTCCGATTGGAATGTCTCCCCGAAAATCATCGGCCACTGCGATGACAGCGCATTCCGCGACATCTTGATGACTGGAAACGACCTCTTCCATGCCGCCGGTGGACAGACGATGGCCGGCCACATTGATTACGTCGTCGATTCTGCCCATGATAAAGACATATCCATCCTCATCAATGTATCCGCCATCACCGGTGAAGTAGTAGCCGGGGAATGGGTCGAGATAGGACTGCTTGTATTTTTCGTCGTTCTGCCACAGCGTGGGCAGTGTTCCGGGAGGTAGCGGCAGCTTCAGCAGGACGGAGCCTTCTGTCTCCGCGGGTACTGGTTTGCCATTGGCGTCTACGATGACCACCTGATAGCCAGGTAGCGGTTTGGTCGGCGATCCGGCCTTTATGGGGAGGAAGTCCAAGCCTGTGCAGTTTCCTACAATACCCCAGCCGGTTTCGGTCTGCCACCAATGGTCGACTACCGGGACCTTGAGCATATTGCTGGCCCAGTGGTATGTATCCGGATCAAGCCTTTCACCAGCCATGAACAGAGTCCTGAAATGGGGAATGTCGTATTTTTTGAGGAATTCTCCGTTGGGATCATCTTTCTTAATGGCTCGGAAAGCCGTCGGAGCGCAGAACAGGGCTTTCACCTTGTGTTGGGAGATGATGCGCCAGAAAGACCCGGGATCAGGGGTGCCAACGGGCTTGCCCTCGTATACTATGGTTGTGCAGCCATAGAGCAAGGGAGCATATACAATGTATGAATGCCCTACAACCCAACCCACATCAGAGGCTGCCCAGAACACGTCCCCCGGCTGCATGTCATAGATGTTTTTCATCGTCCACTTGAGCGCTACGGCATGGCCGCCATTGTCGCGTACTACACCTTTGGGGATTCCCGTGGTGCCGGAGGTGTAGAGGATGTAGAGAGGATCGGTTGACTTGACGATGGTGCAGTCAGTGGGCTTGCCACTCTTTTCCTGGTCTTCCCAATCGAGGTCTCGGCCTGCCACCAAGGTGGCTCTCGCCTGTTTCCTCTGGAAGATGATGCACTTCTGAGGTTTGTGCGTGGCCATTTCGATAGCTTTGTCGAGGAGAGGCTTGTACTGGATAATCTTGCTCCCCTCCATGCCGCAGGAAGCAGAAAGGATGACTTTTGGTTGAGCATCGTTGATGCGGATAGCGAGCTCTCCCGGTGCAAATCCGCCGAACACCACGGAATGTATCGCACCGATACGGGCGCAGGCCAGCATCCCAACCAGCGCCTCGGGGATCATGGGCATATACAGAACAACACGGTCGCCCCTGGTCACGCCATTGGCCTTGAGAACGCCAGCGAATTTCGATACCCTGTCGAGGAACTGGGCATAGGTGAACTTCTGTATTGTCTGGGTCATGGGGCTGTCATAAATGACTGCCAGTTGGTCGGCCCGTCCGTTCTTGACATGGACGTCAAGAGCATTGTAGCAGGTATTCAGCTCACCGCCGACGAACCACCGATAAAATGGGGCGTTGCTGTCATCCAGTACCTTTTCATAGGGCTTGTTCCACACTACATCCATGGCGGCTTTGCCCCAGAACTTGTCTGGATGTTCCACCGATTCCCGGAATGCCGCTTCGTAGCTCTGTCTCGTCTGGACCATGGGTATTTCTTGGCCTCCTAGTTATTTGATTTGGCCGATCGGCCGGAACGCGATTGCCCGTGTGCCACTCCGTTTCTAATTTGTTAAATAAACCTTGCTGTCACAAGGTTCCATCAGAATCTATTTTGATATCCCTCCGTCTCTCATTCGTTTGGTCATTATCCGGGCCATATCCGCCGTGAGATATCTCACACCGGACAGGTCAGCGTTTTACTATCTCTTGCTTGTTGTCTGCGCAGGGGCGGCAGCCCAAAAGCACGCTTGTAGCTCTTGAGGTTCATCAATGTCTCGTGCCTGTTCACGCCAGGGATTC
>JAQTRE010000229.1 GCA_028711995.1 Dehalococcoidia bacterium
TGCAGCGTACTCTTGGCAAACGGCTTCTCATCGATTTCAATCCCCAAAGCCACCTTCCATCGAATATCAAAGGCCGCCCTTTGCCATGCTTCCTCATCGCTTACTCGATCATGCGTCTGCAGCAGCAGCGCCGTCGCCAGCAGGCTTGGCGGCACACTCGCACGCCCGTTATCAGGACAGTAAATCTCGGCAAAAGACCCATCCTCGAACAACTGCCCCCTCATCGACGCCAAGAATCCATAGAACAAATCGCGGCCCACATGCTCCACATAAAGATTATCCGCTTCGAACAACCCCTTCTGTACCGACCGTTTTCCCAGCATTCGCCAACCCCTTTCCGTCTCGTTGGCTTAAGTATACTTGTCCCTATGCTCCACCACTACCACTTTTCGGCCGGATTTCTAGCTATCTATTGTAGCACTTCGAAAATTAAATTTGCTGCCCCGTAGAGAAGTTGGGTAATCCGCGCTAGCAAAGAGATTACTCAAGATTTAGCAAAGCGCCAAATTGAGGATTTGCTGATGATAAAGGGGTAAACGTGCCCGAAATCGTGAAAATCGCCGCAAGAAGAGATTATTCCGAGAGCGGGACTACTGAACATCCCACTTCAACCAAGTCCTATGCAAGGAATTCTCTCCGACTAAGTCTTTTGCTCGCGTGATCAGAGATTCTTTAGATATGCCCTCCTATTTCCCACCTGAGAGGTTGTTTTCAAACTTGCGCTGTCTAATCTCCACCTTGTATCCAAGGCCGGTAATACTATCGATTAGCTTCCCTGGATCAGTAACATCAACCTGAACAATCAGGTCTGCCGCATCTCTGTCGGCAGGCTCACTCATATGTATAGCCTCAATCTTGAGATTGCTTTTGTTTACCAATCGCAAAACATCTTCAATTTTGCGGCCTTCACCACAATCATGTATCTGAAGACGCACACCTGGCTTTCCAATACCGAGGATCGGATTGAGGATTCTGTAATAGATATCGTTATTAGTTACGATGCCTACTAACTTGCCATTGTCTACGACGCACAATGCTCCTACTTTAAGTTCCTGCGCCAAGGCAATGGCACTCTCGACAGTGGTGTCTGACGTGATGGTAGTAACATTCTTGTTCATTATTTCTCCCACCGTCATCCTGGCAATTAAATAGTTCATTTCCCATATGCTCAGAGAAGTAGCTTCTGTAGGTGACGCTTCCGCTATTCGCCTTTCAGTCACTATGCCCACTAATCTATCTTTGTCAACTACAGGCAAGCGATGAATGCGATGGGCAACCATATATCGCCTAGCCTCGGTGATCGGGGTTTTGCTTGAAACGGTTACCAAGTTGGTGCTCATAAGATCCCTGACACGCATATGTATCCTCCTTGGTGATTTTTATTGCCATTTTCACATGTTTAAGACAATATGTCAATCTTGCGCATTGATTTACTATCAAATTTACCGAGCGAAGGGGCGTCATCACAAAATAGGAGTCACCAAAATATTAGAGGAAAGGATTTCAGACGGCAGCATCCGGGAATATGGAGTAAGATGAAAAAAACGGACACCAAAGTCGATAGAATAAAGAGGCCGTTTAAGAATAGGGGTTAAGAATACCCTGAAAGAAGTTGACACGGTTTTTGAAACCGACGTTTTGACTTTCAAGTGACATTCTCATAGGTTAAGCCCTTGATTTTGAGGGCTTGAGCACTTTAACAACAGCATAATCAGCTTGCAGGGCAGTATCCTCCCTTGAATATGTCATATCGCATCCGAAGTAAGCTGAGCATACGCTGTAAACAGTCGAATAAGTTCAAGACCACTACTGACTCAAAGCATGCCCTGCCGGTGGCAGAGAACTTATTGAATCAGCAATTTGAGACATCCAGACCTAATATCGCATGGGTAAGCGCGATATCACCTATATCCCGACAGGGGAAGGCTGGTTGTATCTGGCCGGACACAAGGATCTCTGTACCGGTGAGATCGTTGGATATGCGATGGGAGAGCGACTGACGAAGAGCCTGAAAGGGAATTGCTACGACAATGCGCCCATGGAAAGCTTCTGGGGAACGCTCAACCAGGAGCTGGTTAACCACTGTCATTATCGAACCAGGCAGGAGGCGATTCGGGATATTACCGAAGACATCGAGGTCTTCTATAATCGGCAGCGTCGGCAGGCCAGATTGGGATACTTGCCCCCGGTTGTTTATGAACAACATTTCTATGCCGAACAGATGGTATCATGAATAGACTTTGGTGTCCACTCTATTGCCATCCGACCTCATATGCAAGAAATCCTTAGGTGGCTATGATGCTCGTTGTCGAACTTTTGGACAGTGTACCTAGGACTTCTGGTCGTTGTTCAAACATAGTTGTGAGGCGTACAATGGCCAGACATAGAGGACATCCGGGGAACCTCTGATTAAGGATTGTTCAACCCCCTGGCCCCAATTATTGAGGGAAGAACAGGGATATGGGTGACATACCCAAACCCCCGGCAGGAGGCGATTCGGGATATTACCGAAGACATCGAGGTCTTCTATAATCGGCAGCGTCGGCAGGCCAGATTGGGATACCTGTCCCCGGTTGTTTATGAACAACATTTCTATGCCGGACAGCTGGTATCATGAATAGACTTTGGTGTCCACTATTGCCATCCGACCTCAGAAATCCGAAGAATGCACAGGATCAAATCTGCAACGTCATTCCGCATATTAGTACGGCGCAAAATTGCGGAAGCCAAGCACAAGAAATGAGTGAGAAAACTACAAAAAAAACCCTGGATGAACTGGATCTGATGCTCATTAGCGAACTGGAAGTCGATGCCAGAAGAAGAGGAACTCGCGGCCAAGCTGGGCACCAGCCATACCACAGTACAGCGGCGATTACGATACCTCCTCGATGAAGGGATTATTTCATT
>JAQTRE010000230.1 GCA_028711995.1 Dehalococcoidia bacterium
TGGTAAACCATCGGTCAAATTCCTGGAATGTCCCGGGATAATCAATGCCAGAAACAGGATGAACAGACTCTTCCATGCCTACATACTACATTTTGTGGCCGGTTGAGTAAAGTGCATACCCACTATTCGGTATTCCCGCTCCAGAATCTTCTTGGTGGCTGGTCCGATCAGATAGTCATGAAGTTGCCGGCAACGCCATATCCATCCGCGTATACTTCCCCAGATACAGCCGGGATTGGTCAAATTGTCTGTAAACGTCTGTCGTCCATGATCAGCCGCATGTTCCCGATCATAGACGAGTCGCCTGATGTCGTTAAGGCTCTCATCTTGCAGTAGAAATCGATCCCCCTTTTCGGTCTCATCTTGTATTGGAAGAGAGTGCAAGTTGAGAAGCCAACTGAAATGGGATATCATCAAATCGTGAGCAGACGCAACTCTAGCGGCCCGGACGATTGATCATGAGTGTTTTCCCAAACGGGCGATTCACCATAGCCATATCGGGCCTCGTTGCCGTATTCGTCATCGGCACGCTCGGCTATATGCTCATCGAGGACTGGTCTTTCCTGGATTCCCTCTTCATGACAGCAGAGACGCTCAGTACCGTCGGCTACGGCCAGGTTCATCCCCTCTCGGATACCGGAAAGATATTCACCATTGGGCTGATCATCAGTGGCATCGGTGTAATGTTCTATACCGCTACGGCAATCGTCCAATATGTTGCCGAGGGACAGTTCAGGAATACATTGGGGAGGCGCAGAGTGAAAGAAAAGATCAAGAAACTGCATGACCATTTCATCATCTGCGGTTATGGCAGGGTCGGTCAGGAAGTTGCCTCTTATTTCAAAAGTGAAGGGGTTCCGTTCGTGGTGATCGAATTAAGACGGGAACCCCTGGATAGGGCGATCAAGGACGGTTGCTTATGTATCGAAGGCGATGTGACCAGTGATGACGCCCTGAATGAAGCTGGCATAGAAAAGGCCAGAGCCATAATCGCTGCGGTTGGGAATGATGTCGATAATGTTTACGTGACCCTCTCGGCAAGGGAGAAACGCCGCAATATTTTCATTGCTGCGCGCGCCTCTGCTGAAGATTCTGAACGTAAGTTGAAACGGGCGGGGGCCGATCGGATCATATTCCCGGAAAGGCTGGGCGGCCGACGGCTGGCCATGCTCGCGTTGAGGCCACTGGTAGTTGATTTTGTGGATACAACCATGGACAGTCGGGATCGCAAGCTATCGCTGGAAGATATTCGAGTCAGCGCCGATTCACCCATTGCCGGCAGAACGGTTGGCGAAGGACAGCGTTGTTGCGGCGGTGCGACCATCCTGGCAGTGAAGAAAAAGGACGGTTCTCTGATCGCCAATCCGTCGGTGGAGACATTTATTGAGCCCGGCGATGAAGTGGTTGCCATCGGCACCAAGGAGCAGATGAGGGCTTTGGAGGGTTCCGGCAAGCCGCCTCCACCGGTTCCAAATGCCAGTTGACATCCGTTGGTATTGAGTCGACGAAGACCGGATTGGCTGATATAATGATAGAGTTGTTGTTTCTTTAGGAGGATCGGATTGAAAGTATCATCGGAAAGAATTGAGGGTTGCCAGCTGGCACTCACCATAGAGGCTGAGCCTGAGGAGATGGAGAAGGCTCTGGAGAAGGCATATCGTCGCCTGGTGAACAGGGTGGTTGTTCCCGGTTTTCGGAAAGGGAAAGCGCCCCGCCACATGCTGGAGCGCCACATCGGGCATGAATCCATGGTAACCGAAGCGCTGGATCATCTGGTGCCGGAGCTTTACGAACAGGCCATCAAAGAACAGGGGATAGAGGCCCTCGGTCAGCCTCAACTGGAGGTGGTTCAACCTGAGCCGCCGATATTCAAAGCAATTGTTCCGCTGAAGCCTGTCGTAGAATTGGGGGACTACTGTTCCGTCAAGGTAATCCCGGAGGTAGTCGAGATTCCGGATGACGAAGTTGAAGAATCCATGAAAAACCTCCGCCACAGTCACGCTTCATGGGAACCGGTGGAGCGCGAAGCACGTTTAGGTGACATGGTGGCCCTCGATGTTACCGCCACAACTGAAGGAAACACTGTACTTGAAAAAAATGGGACGACATATCGAATCACAGAAGGTTCGGTATCGCCCGTGCCGGGATTTGCTGAGAAACTGGTAGAGATGAACGCAGGTGAAGAGAAGGAATTCACCTTGCCCTTCCCGGAAGATTATCCCTCAACTGAACTGGCCGGGAAAGATTGCCTCTTCAAGGTCTCGATTTCAGAGATCAAGGAAGAGCGATTGCCCGAGCTGAATGATGAATTTGTCAAAAGCCTGAATCAGGACCTGGAAACCCTGGAGCAACTCAGGGAGAGGATGGCCAACAACTTAAAGGCTGTTGCTGAGCGAGAAATGCGAGGGAAACTGGAGAGCCAGGCAATCGAGGCGGCCATCGGGGTCTCAAAAGTGGAGTTCCCTGAGGCACTGGTTGAACACGAAGTCAATCGTATGGGAAACGACCAGTTGATGCGCATGGGTGGGATCACTCTCGAAGCCTACCTGGGATACCGGGGAGTTACTGAAGACGAGTTTCGCAATGAGCTCCGCCCAATGGCTGAAAAGAGAGTCAGGAATTCTCTGGTGCTGAGCGCTATATGCGAGGCGGAGAAGATCGAAGTGACCGATAGCGATGTGGATACTGAAGTGGAGCGCATGCTCCAGGATGTACGCGAGCATGGCGATCAGGAAGATCAAAGCGCACAGATGCGGGAATGGTTCAGTTCGCCGCAAGCTCGCGAATCGCTACGTGGCGAGCTTCTCACCCGCAAAACGATAGATCGCCTGGTTGAAATCGCTACTGTCAAAGAAGGGACATCAGAGGAAGAGAACGCCGTCTCTTCCGATGCAGGGGCAGGAGA
>JAQTRE010000231.1 GCA_028711995.1 Dehalococcoidia bacterium
ACATCTTGTCTACCGGTTATAACGGAGCTGCGGCCGGACTCAAAGATTGTCTGGAGTTAGGCTGTTTGCGAGATGCCAACGCTATCCCTTCCGGCACCCGCCACGAGATTTGCCGGGCAATTCATGCTGAGCAAAACTGTATTATCCAGGCTTCGCTTCACGGAGTGAGCCTTGAGGGCGCCACTATTTATTGCACCCATACTCCCTGTATCCTCTGCGCCAAGATGCTGGTCAACGCCAGGATCAGCCGATTTGTAAGCTTCGGAAAATATGCTGACGATTCCTTCCAAGACCTCTTTCGCGAAGCCGGAATTACAGTGGGTATCTTTCAAAGGCCATCAACCACGATCACGCACTTGGAGTAGATTGGCTATCACAACCTCACATGAAAGGGCAGGCTATATATGGATATCGATCTTAAAGATGTTGACCCATGGGTGAGATATGCGATCTCCGCAGGGATTTTCCTCTTTTCTCTGGGGTTTGCTTTTGCCTCCCGTTACATCCTCATGGAAGTCATCGGCGTATTCGCCAGACGGACCAAGACCAAGCTGGATGACCTGATCATCCAGGCTCTCCGGGTGCCTCTTTTCCTGGGGATTGTTTCGCTGGGAATCTGGCTGGCCCTGGCCCAATCCACCAATCAAGACCCCAATATCGAAAAAGCCTTCATCGCCATTTACATCGCCATCATTGCCATGTCTCTGACCAGAATCGTCGGAGCATTGCTTACATGGTATGGGATGGAGATAGCCATCCGGACCAAGACCGATATCGATGATAAACTCCTGCCCATATTGCGAAAGGTCAGCACGGTAATCATTTATGCTATCGCCTTCATGATCATTCTGTCTCGATTCAATATCGAGATCAGCCCCTTTATCGCCAGCATGGGCATCGGCGGATTGGCTGTGGCACTGGCCCTCCAGTCCACCCTGACAAATCTTCTGGCCGGCTCCTACGTGGCCGCCGATGGCGTCATCAAAAAGGGACACTACATCAGCATGGATGGAGGCCCTGAAGGGGTTGTAGAAGAGATCAGCTGGCGCAGCACCAAGCTCAGGACCTGGCAGGGGAACCTGGTGGTGATGCCCAACTCCAAACTCTCGGAGTCCGTGGTCACCGACTATGAGGCAGGAAACGAGGCGATGTGGTTCACTATCAACTGCGGCGTGAGCTACGCCAGCGACCTGGCAAGGGTGGAACAGGTGGTGCGGGAAGTGGCTCGAGAAGTGGTCCAGCGTCTCCCGGAGGGGGTCAAGAACGAGGAGCCCACCATGAGATTCACGGGGTTCGGCGATTCCAATATCAACTTCATTGTTGGCCTCAAATCCGTAAACCGCCAGGGGCAGTTCGCTCTGAAGGATGCGCTCATCAAGGCGCTGCATAAGCGCTTTACCGAAGAGGGCATCGTCATTGAATACCCCGTTCGCAAGGTTTATCTCAGCGGCAACTGATGCAACTTTCCTAAGAAACAAAAAGGCCGTTCGTACTCACTTTGGTCGCGACATACGAACGGCCTCTGATTTTCGGGCACTTTGACCGATTATTTTTTCTTGGACGGGAACGCAACGGTGGCAGCGCCCAGTGTCGTCTTCTCGCCCTTTCCGTTCTCGACCCACAGATCACAATCGACAATATGAGCGCCGCCAGCTTCATATTTTTTGGTAATGGCGCCTTTACACCACCAGGTCTCCCCGTCTTTGTACTCAGTCATGGTATTCATCAGACGAGGGTAGTCCATCGCTCTAAATTGGACGGAAAACTTCTTCAGAGTGGCCGCCTCTCCCATCCAGTCAGTAACCATCTGGACCATCCACGTACGTTTCAACTGGCCGTGAACAATTGGCTTGCCAACACCCTGTGCAGCAGCGAACGCATCCTCATAGTGAAGCGGATTGAAGTCTCCCGAAGCGCCCGCCCATTTGACTAGCATCACACTCGAAGCCACCTTAGATAGAGGAGTTATCTGAGTGCCTACTTCCAAATCTTCCCAATATAATTGCTTTGCCATTTTTTCCTCCAAAGGTTGTTGAGTTAGCGAATAATCATGTTCTTGCGCTGTTTGGCTATCAGATCGCCATGCTGATTGGTGAACGTCGTATCGATACTTGCCACAAACATTGAACCAGCTTTGGCTGCTTTTTCTTCTATTGAAACGACCTTGGGTAAGGCTGCCAGAACATCTCCGGCCCGAACCGGCCGATAGAACTCATACTCGATGCCAGCATCAAGTATGCGAGTATAACCTTCGCTTGCCATAACATCCACCACATCTTGTTGCAGGCTATCCCGGAACGGCATGACTCCTGTCCATTTGGTAGGCCAGCCGAAGAATCCAGGTGGGGCTATGATCGAGCCATATCTTGAGTTCCGCGCATAATCATCATCCCAATAGAGCAGATTAGTTTCGCCTACTGCATCAGCAAACCTTTTAATGGCTCCCTTTTCTACCTCGAACAACCGGAGTTCTCCCGCTTTACCTACGAGCTTTTTTATGTTTTCAGATGCCATGTTTGTCCCCCTTTATACCTTTTCTGGAAGTATTGGAACACCGTTCAAATCGTAAACGTTTTGAGTTGCTCTGTCAACCCGCTGATTGGCGATTTGGGATATAAGGAAGGGCAGGCTCCAAAAGCCTGCCCTTCCTTATATCCCAAATTAGGAGTTGGTTAAATTTTACGCTCTCTGACTTCTACTTTGTATCCCCGCCCGATCAAATCCTCGATGAATTTACTGGCATCATTAGTATTCACCTGGATAATAAGGTCTTTGGTGCCGCTGGTCGGAGACTCATCCACATGGATAGCCACAAGTTCAAGATTGGCCTTATCGATGAATCGCATAACCTCTTCAAGCTTCTG
>JAQTRE010000232.1 GCA_028711995.1 Dehalococcoidia bacterium
ACGTTCTTCACCGGCAATGTTTGAACCGGAGAATTGATACCATCTCCACGGTAACGAAAGAAGTCGAGGCATGGTGCAAGAGCAGAAACAATCTGAATGCCAAGATCAATTGGCATTTCACCATAGACGACGCCAGAGTAAAATTGAGACGGCTTTATCCGTCAATCACTACGTGACATGACACTTGTCTTGAGGATGGGAATGCAAGCACCGAGAAACTTCTGAACAATTAGTTAGGAAACGGAATGGTAGAGGCTACCGACCTTGCCATTCCGTTTATCTCGTTTGACCTGCCCCGGGTTACTGTACGACTTAAAGAGTTGGAGTTGCTGGCCCAGAGAAGGGTTGAGCAGTGTGGGGGGAAGAGGGGAATGTCTGCGCGGAGCGGCTGCCCTCTGTCAGGCGATAGAATCAACTGGAGGAGGGGGATATGGCAGAGCTCAAAGACTACAGTGGAAATCTGAAGCCAGACCTGAAATATGAGGACTTCTCCAAGGAAGCCCTCATCAAGCTGCTGAATGAGTACGCCAGAATATTCTTGGCTACCGACGGATACTGGTATTCGCTGATAAAACAGCGCTATAGCGATGAGGAAGCGATGGCCTGCGAGCTGATCGTTTGGGATAAGTGCTACACCTACGACCCCCGGAAAATCTCCGAGGCAATGAATATCAAGGGACATGATGTGACTGCTTGCTTGAAAGCGCTGTCGCTGAGTCCCGGTTTTCCCATGGGGTTCTTCGACTGGACCATTGACCTGCAAAATCCGAATTATGCCATCGTGACGGTCAATCGCTGCCCCTCTCTGCTCTACTTCGAGAGGGAAGGAGAGGGTAGGGACTTCAGGATTTGCCACGAATTGGAGCCGGCAGCATTTCAGACCCATGCCAATTATTTCAATCCCGCCATCAAGGTGACGCCACTAAAGCTGCCTCCCCGGAAAAGCGAGGACGAAGGCCCTTTTTGTATATGGGAATGGAAGCTTCAAGAGATCGCAAATGGAAAACATGGCTCGGGAACTGATACATTACGTCACTGACAATGTCTATCTCGCCGATGATCCACAACTGAACCACTACATGACAGGCAGCTACACGGCCGCCATTACGCAGCAGGTTCTGGAGTTCAGGCGGGAGGTCTATATTGGCTGGGATATTTCGGGAACCATCCAGCATACCTGAGGGATGTGGGATTCCGAGACCACAGTGGCCATCAACACAAATCGCAAGGCAGATATCTTTGGCATTGCGGATTATGTGGCATAGTGGGCGACCTGCATGAGACCCTTCCGGCGCTTGCACAGGAGATAATAAGCAAGAGATGCATATACCCGTCCTGATCACAGGGATATACCGAAATAAGGGACATTAGAAAGGTAGCATCCTAGGCTTGCACCCTCTGGATGGGTTGTCTCATAGGAGACAATGGAAGCCATACAAATTAGGGCGAGCGTAAAGCTGCGGACAGAATCAAATAGCTCAATTCGGACGAGGAGGCATTTACATGGATTTCGAGTATATAATCCTCAAGAAAGAAGATCACATCGCCGAACTCACCCTCAACCGACCTCGGAAAAAGAATGCATTGAACTACAGCATGATGAAGGAGATACTGGCAGCCGTCGATGACGTGAGCAAGGACAGTACCATGAGGGTGATGGTGGTGACCGGATCCGGGGATTCATTCTCTGCTGGGGGAGACATAAGATTTCCTGAATTAAGGGCGGGCAAGATAAACCCGAGACACGCAGAGGAAATGTGGGTGCGTATCAACGAAGAAGGATTTCCCCCGGGGCAGCTTCTCACTATAGCTCATGAGGCCATCATTGCCTTGCGGCAGTTGCAGAAGCCAGTGATCGCTATGATGAAAGGCGATGCCGTCGGCGGTGGTTTTGGCATATCGCTAGCCTGTGATATGCGAGTTGCCGCTCCAAATACCCGGTTTCTGATAGGCTACCCCCGGGTAGGTTTCGTTCCCGATTTCGATGAGTCATGGATGTTGCCCCGGGTGATTGGCTTGGGAAAGGCCCTGGAAATCATGATGACCTGTGAATTCATTGGCGCTGAGGAGGCCTATCGGATAGGACTTATCAACAGGCTGGTGCCCCTAGACAAACTGGAGGAGGAGACGAGGAAACTAGCGAAGAGGCTGATGAGTATTCCGCCGATAACGCAAAGGATGATCAAGCAGACCGTATATGCTGGCCTCGAATCCGACTTGCGCTCATCGGTTCTGCTTGCATTGGCCTGTAATGGAGTGATCATGAGATCGAGGGACCATCACGAGGCCATTATGGCTCTGGCTGAGCGCAGGGAGCCTGTATACAAGGACGCCAATTTGTTATTCGATGAAACATAGATATGGATGTAGTTGTTTCAGAGACATCGCGGGTGCAGGGTTGCGTTCATAACGGAATCTGCATGACCGGAGCGACCAAAGAGCAAGCCTCTGCTGAAGTCAGTAGACGAGAAACGAAGGGGTTGATGAAGCAGGTGAGAGTAGCAGTCAAGCATAAGCATACCCCCGAAGGGACGGTGCGCATCGTGTTGGATGGTTTCTCTGGAAGGTCGGCTTCCGGTGCATAACTGTCCAGATTGTTGATGTCGTTGCAAGTCGAACCTCCATCGGGATTGGAGTAATGCCGAAGCGTGTAAATGAAGCAAGTGAATGAGAATGAGTGAGAAAACCGCAAAAAGGCCCCTGGATGAACTGGATCTGATGCTCATCAGAGAACTGGAAGTCGATGCCAGAAGGAGCGCCAAGGAACTCGCGGCCAAGCTGGGCACAAGCCATACTACAGTGCAGCGGCGGTTACGATATCTCTTGGACGAAGGTGTCATTTCATTCGTCACCA
>JAQTRE010000233.1 GCA_028711995.1 Dehalococcoidia bacterium
TGTGGGGATCGAAAGGCCGGATGTAGATGTGTGGTATAGGCGGCGGCCTGTTTAAGGGTGAGCCAGCGTTTATGTGCAACGGCGAATGTCAAGCCTTCCCCTCCAAAAACTCCAATACAGCCCGCGCCAGTGCGCCGTTGTCGTCAAGGATATATTCGACAAGAATCGATTTCTGCATCATAACTTGCTGATATTCTGATTCTGCGGGCCATTCAAAAGAATCATATAGAGAAAATAAAAACCTATAATAATCATTCCTTGCTACCATCCTTTTCAGCAGGTCGATACGACCCTTCTCGGAGAAGAAATCTGCTCCGTCGATAAACTTGCCGTCAGTGTTTGTCTTGCCACACGTCGGGCATATATCTTTTGGTCTTGGAACATCACAGCCCAGCAGCTCGCACAACCTCTTGTTGATGTCAGTCATGGCTGGCCTCCTTCCTTACCCAAATCAGCAAGTCGATTAGAGCATCGGTGGGGTTGGTGTCAGCTTTTATGGAATCTATAATCTGACTACCGTCTCTGAAATAACTTCCCCATGTTTTCCCATCTCCTGCTTTTCGCAACTTCATAGGCACATATAATCCTCTATCCGGAACGGTAGCTGGCAGCTCCCTCCACACTTCGGCCATGCCCGGGGCCGGGATAATTATAATATTGCGGGGATCATCTTCGACTAATCCCCTGTATCCTAATGACCACCTTTGCCAGCTATTTCGCCTCCACCATCCCGCTTCCGTCACCAGCACAATCCCCGCCTTTACCAGCCTATTACTGGCTTCCAGGCTTGCGTAGTTATTTGGATTCATGGATTGCCTCCTTCACCCACTCCGCGACCATCTGGCATCTCTCATCGTAGCCCTCACCGCTGAGGCAGAAGAGCCAAGTGGTAAAGTCTGATTCATAGCAATCATAACCAGTCCCGCTTTCATCAGGACAAAGAGCTACCAATTCAAACGGGTCTTTTGCATGATGAAAGAACTCTCCCCACTTCCCCTTCTTCGCAATCGCCTGATACAGACCCATCATGTCGGAGCGGGTGGTGAAGGTGCGAGGCAGGTCATGCCATTTAATCTTTCCACATTTCTGACACATTATGGTAGTAATGGAAGATGTCTTAACGGCAACACCTCCTGTCCACTCGTGCCAGCACTCCCCCAAATACTCCGTCAACAGCTTGCGATCCTCATCATTCATGGCTGGCCTCCTTCCATTCCGTGCATACTCCATGTGACCCCATCAGGCAGCATCGCCCACCATTCCAATGCTCACAGTTCCAGCACTTAGCGTGTTCCGGCAGTCTTTCCGCTTTTCTAACCCGGCAGGCAGCACACTCCCCATCGTGCAACGGCCATCCGCAACGGCAGAGGGGCAGATTAATCATGGCTTGCCTCCTTCATGGCGCGATCTATTGCCTTGCGTATAGTAGGTCTCCAGTCTTTCTTTTCTATGAAAAAAGTTGACGCTATATCTTGAGCCTTCTTCCCCATTGGAACATTCTGGAATCCGCTGCAAACAAATGCCCAATGGCCGTTGTCGTCGCTTACTAAGCAGCAGCCTTGTTGCTTTTCGAGCCAATCGAGTCTTGATGTGTCATTCATGGCTGGCCTCCTTAATCCACTCCGCCACCATCTGACAGCGGTCTTCGTAGCCCTCACCGGAGAGGCAGAAGAGCCAAGCGTCATCATCCCAACAAGGCGCACCTTTCTCACCATGTTGCTCATAGCAATACTGTGCAAACTCATCCCACTTCCCCGCCTTCACAACGGCCCCATACAAATCCATCATATCGTCTCGGGTGGTGAATGTGCGGCGGTTAATAACCTTCTCTCCGTCCCACACCATTTTGCCACATATTTGACATACAGACATGCCGTCAACGGAACTTAACCGTGTAAATAACCACTGATGATTGCACTCTCCAAGATACTTTATGAGTAATTTTCGATCTGTATTATTCATGGCTGGCCTCCTTCAGGGCTTCTCGTGCCTTCTGCATCCACTCAGTTTTCCATCTCTCTTGTGCCGGGGATGTGCAGGGGAATATTTCAACGACCTCAGTCGCCCCGTCAACAAGCTCCCTCAGCCGCTTGTTCTCGGCCCTACCCTCATTGTATTCCTTTATCAAGGCATCGTGCATTTCCGAGACAGATTGGTATCGAGCTTTCCAATCATTCCTGTCCGCCCTGAGTTTATCTCTCTCCAATGTCAGCGCATCCACGGTCTGTTGCGAGTAGCCGTATTCCCTGCGTCGGTCGGCGTCGCGCTCGGCGGTCAGCTCCTTGATTCTCGCCCTATCATCCGCGCGTTCGGCCTCATACTCTTCAGACACCCTGTCCTCCAGCCGCGCTATTTCCTGCGGGAACATGTCATTAAGGGCAGCAAGCCGCTTGTTCTCGGCCCTCATCTCGTTAAACTCCGCAATCAGCGCATCATGCATTTCCGCGACAGATTGGTATCGAGCCTTCCAATCGCTTCTCTCCGCCGTCAGCTTGTCCCTTTCCAGTGTCAACGCGTCCACTGTCTGTTGCGAGTAGCCGTATTCCCTGCGTCGGTCGGCGTCGCGCTCGGCCTCCAGCTCCTTGATCTTATCCTCCGCCATGTTCAGTCCGGCGTTGAGCAAGCGCCATTCCCGTTTCCAATCGTCGCGGGATTTGGTAAGTTCCTCTATCCGCTCAGTCCATCCGTTTTCCATCGTGGCCTCCTATCTCGGATCGGGCCGGATTCCCCACCCGGCACCTAAAACTTGCGACGCCCGTAAATCCAACTTCGCTTTCGCCTACCGCCGCATCACCACTCAGCATCCACGACCCGGCTGACACGCCGCCGATCC
>JAQTRE010000234.1 GCA_028711995.1 Dehalococcoidia bacterium
GTCGTCCTGGCTGGTCAGGCTGACCCGCGAGACTTTGTTCTGGCCAAGGTCGAAAAACTGAACCTGGAAGGAGAGCCGTTTTTCGGAGCGCCCGAATACTTGTCTCGGAATTCTCTTCAAGTAGGGGGTTAGACACTATTCTCAAAGTGTCAGAGCGAAGACTTTTTCGAAGGTCTTAGTTTTACCTTTTATCCGGAATGGTGGGCCATTCTGTATAATAGCTAGGACTTTTGGCCTCTCCTTCCCCCTCGTCCTGCCCCGGGGGAAGGATCTCCGTTCTAGTCCTGTGTGCTAGACCATTCGGAAAAAACGGGATACTGATGCCATCGCAGCCGGACAAAACGGCTCACTCGCGGTAGAAGATGTCTTACCCAGCGGCACGACCCAGGATACTGGCAGTCGGTCCTCTATGGTCGCCAAGAATCAGGGCCATGAAAGGAAAGGCAGCCCTCCCCTGGCAGTGCCCCACTTCATCTTACCCGACCCCTCTACGCAAGGTGCTATAATCGCCTCCGTGAATCGTTATGCAGGGGGACGGCGCCCATGCCAGAGTCGGACGACAGACTTGCAGGCTTGTGTATGGCTTCAGTTCAGGCAAGTATAGACAAGCTGAGTGAACTTGGGGTCTGGCCGCGACCACACGCAGCCCGCAACCTACGAATGGGCAGCGATTTCTCGTTCCAAGACATCAAGGATATCCCAGAAGTAGTCGCTTTCATGGGGGCGCTCGCGTCAAACGAACATGTGAGGTCCATCTACTTCAGAGACGATGACGCGACAGACGCATATGTATTGCGCAACTATTGGAGTCAGATGCTGTTGCGCATTCTGTCGCAGACGGAGGGGGCTACGGTCGACGCGGCCGTTTTCCGCGAGTGGTACGAGCGCCTTCTGGCCGAAGTCCACACAGAAACGGCTGTCTGGCAGTCCATAGACACCGTTACTGGTCTAGTTCTGCGGGTAGAGGAACTGAAATTGGATGATTCCACTGTTCTGAAACGTACGGATGCGATTCACCTATTCGACTTGCCCGGCCTTGCCGCTAGTCCCGGCTGGCGCCCACATGGAGGCGACAATGCTGCAGTAGTGACGACTGTGAAGATGCGGAAGCATGATTATGCTGGTATGACCGATCCAGGACCGGAGAGGACAAAGCACATCGAACGCTGCATAGCTGTTATAGAGGCACTTCGACTGGCCAAACCCGGTATCCCTTGCACCCATTGTCACGCTACGTTTCAAATAAGCGACTTACCCATTGACGAACCTCTCGCGTATTGCCATGAAGACGCCAACCCGGTCGGCCATGGTGAAACCAATGTAGGCCCTGAAGATTTCGATGCGATCAGGGGTCTTTGGCACGAACGCCTGAAGAGGCGGGACAACACACTACCGCCAAGTGTCCGCACAGGGCCTCTGGATACAGCTTACGGACGGTTCTTTCGATCATATTCTGGCGGTGACTATTGGCAGAATATTCTTGACCTTACCATATCTCTCGAATCCATGTTTAGCCCATCGGGAAACGAGGAACTTAAGCATCGGATTTCATTAAGGGCAGCGTGGTTGCTCGATACAGAGGATCGGACAGGAACAGGAAATGCCGACATATATAAGTTGGTCAAGACGATGTACGACATCCGATCCAATCTTGTTCATGGTGCTCTGCACAAGAAAGAGAAGAGCGACAAGAAACAAAAAGAGAAAGACGAACAGATTGAACATTGGATACACGACCTCGCCGGTACCGAACGCGGGAAGCCAATTGGCCTCATGGATGAACGAGCAGCGATGGAATCGGCACGGGCGATAGTGAGGAAGGCTCTGGCAGCATGCAACAGGCTGTCGAACCTATCTAGTGACGGGCCATGCTTTCCTTTCCCGCCTGATTTTGACCGGAACTTATTGGTCTCCAAACAGCGTTTGATGTGGCAAGCGGCAGCTGGTGTCCTGCCAAAAACCAGCCAGTAGTAGCTGCAACGAATCGCGCGTCACTAATTATTGTCTCGCTGGTTTGCTACCGTTGCTCGACCACCACCGAAGCCAACAAGCGCCGTATCGCCGTGGCAAATTGACTCTTGAACCCCAGTTCGGGAACTGTCCAGTACGGCCCACCATTCTGGATTAGAACCAGACTCAGGCGAGTGCAAACTCCAGCCGAAAAGTTCTTGCTACAGTAACCCCATCTCCACTTTTGTTAACGTTTTGTGCACTCTTTGTGATACCGAAACCAACCGTTTGTGAACGAAGACTGAATGATCTGCTCCCCGGATGACTCCAACGCTGTGTGCCATTGTTTTCGAGGGTCAGCGAACGCCTGAGAACGGGTTCTTAAGACTCCGGTTTCTTCAACGAACGGGAACCACATTCTGTGCCTACGGTTGAGTTTTCGTTAACCATGTTCAACCCAGTCCGGACATGATCCGATCACAACTCAAATCCTGCGGCAAATACTCGCAGACAGGCGTCAACCACTCTGGAATCGTAAAGAACGCCTCTCTTCTCGGAGATTTGTTTCAATGCCCTTTCCATGCCCAAAGCTGGGCGATATGGACGATGAGAAGCCATGGCTTCAACGACATCTGATACGGCCAAGACTCTCGCTTCAAGGATAATATTCTCACCCGAAAGCCCACCTGGATATCCGGAACCGTCCATCATTTCGTGATGCTGAAGCACAGCCTGGGCGACGGGCCAAGGGAAGTCTATTCCTTTCACAATACTGTGACCGATAGTCGGATGGGCCTTGATAAGATTGAACTCTGCATCAGATATTTCACCAGGCTTGCTCAGGATTTCAGATGG
>JAQTRE010000235.1 GCA_028711995.1 Dehalococcoidia bacterium
GGTTGTCAGCGTTGTCGGCGGGCAGCGAAGTGGCTGTCGGCATTCCTGAAAAGATGTTTGACAGACTCGAAGAGGCGTTGGAGGAGATCATTGAGATGGTGGAGGCGGGAAAAGAGACTTATCCCGCATTGCAGAAAATCTCCAAAGTGGCATATAGTACGACGGGTAATGGCTACTATCTGTACCTGAAGAGGCAGATAGTAATCTAGAGCCAGTTTTATCGTGCGCAGGAGCCTTTCCCATGAGGAATCCCACCAGAAAGACCCCGAAAAGGAAGAAGCTCAAGGCCCGAGGAAATGAAAAGGCCTACCTGGATCCGGAAGATATCATCAAGATGGAGGCAGCCACCACAAACCAGCGCGATTACCTTATCGTCAGGCTGCTCTTTCGCCTGGGCTGCCGGATTTCCGAGCTCGTCGGTCTGGCGGTCGATGACATCGACCTCACCCGAGGCACCGTTAGGATCGAACACCTCAAGGCCAAGCTGCAGCTGTATTGCCCGACTTGCGGAGCCAAGCTGGGAAAAACTCACCGATTCTGCCCTTCCTGCGGATCCCGGGTGGAAGAAGCCCTGGCCAAGGAGTTGGAGAAGAAGCGGATGCGGCTGTTGCCGCTGGACCGCGACTCCATGGATATGCTCCAGGTGTTTATCGAGGGAGGCCCTCCGGTGTATAAGGACGGCCGGGCGCTCATTTTCGGGATCACGTCCCATCGGGCGCGGCAGGTGGTGAGGGAAGCCGCCGATAAAGCCGATCTGCCTCACCTGATCGATGCCAAAACGGGCCGGCTGATGAACATCAGCCCCCACCGGTTGAGGGACGCCTTCGCCGTGCATGCCATGCAGACGGACGATTCAGGAGAGGGCATGCGCCAACTCCAGGAGCACCTGGGGCATGAGCGGTTCGATGCCACCGCCAAGTACCGCAAGATTGCGGGGGAAGAAGCGCGAGAATGGTACGATAAGCTATGGTCAGAGGAAAATCAGCAACTCGAAAATTAGCCAGTCCTGGTCTACCAGCCACTCGTCAACCAACCCGTGGCGGCAAGGCGATCGGGGGCTTTCTGCGTCCGTTCGGCTGTGGTTGGTTCATCCGGGAGTTTCTGCTGGGCAACGGTCCGGAGGAATCCCCCCGGATCGATCCGGACAGAGGTTCCACCCAGCAGGACATCTTCTATCACTACAAAACGGCCCTAATGAGGGCTACAGCAACCGATCGGGGAACGGCTGAAGAAGAACGCGTCTCCAAGAAGGAAGAGCGTAAATTTGACCCATCCAGGGCCGAGGAGCAAGCGAAATATCATCTGTCCCGGCTGCATTATCGGTCCAAGGGGGCGCGCTATCACTCGTTCGTGGTGTATTTCTCCAATCTTCGAAGGCTAGGGTGGGTCGAGCCTTCCGGAGAAGAGGAGCCGTCGCAGTTCCAGGAAAACTATCCGCCAGGTCCTCCGCGCATCTACTATCGCCTGACCGACTCGGGCAGGGCTGCCTCTCCAGGCGATTGGAAGGATCCGTTTGACACCCTCTATCCCGGCGCCAGGGCCAGGTCCATGACGGGGGTTTGAGAGGATATCTGATTACTGCAATTTGAAAATTGGGACTCTTTTGGTTATCATTGCATTATAGTTGGCCCGGCCCACAATGGATGCAATTTGAAACAGAAACTGATCATTATCGGTGGCCCGAACGGTTCGGGAAAGACCACTTTCGCATCTGAACTTGTTCGTTCCTATAAATCCTATGGCAAGGTGCCGTTCTTGAATGCAGATGAAATCGAAAAGGAACTGTCTTTGGATAGCATGTCTGCCGGAAGAGAGCTCATCAAAAGGCTAAGCACCCTCATCGATGAAGGCAGCAGTCTCATTGTTGAATCGACTCTATCAGGGACATCTCTTCGAAGAACGGTTCAAAAAGCCAGGGATCGTGCTTACAAAGTAGGGATCATCTATATTTCCCTCGAAACCGAACAGCTCGCGCTCAAACGGATCAACCAGAGGGTGATGAGCGGAGGGCATGCCATTCCCCCAAGAGATGTGATCCGGAGATACAGGCGTAGCAAGAACAACTTCTGGAATATCTATCGGCAGTTCGCTCATGACTGGTATTTATGTGACAATTCGGAGAGCGTTTTTGAACTTGTTGCATTTGGAGAAGGAGACGATTATCATTATCATGTTGTCAACGATTACCGCCTCAGGGCATTCTTATCAGGAATTTCTTAGAAGGTAGGCCAGATGGTTACAAGAGCTTTGTCACGTCCCACGATCCGGAAGAAAACGGTGAACCGAATCCAGGTCGCAGAGAGCTTGCAGGTGATAGGAAATCGAGCAGTTCGGAACGCCCAAAGCAAAAACAGCGAACAAGGTATACCTAACGCATACTCCCGAGACGGCAAACTGTATTTTGAATTACCTGATGGCCAAATAACTGATAAGGATCCATTTATTTAGTCGTATCCCTGAAATCCCCTGAGTTTACCCCCGCTTTGCAAATCTGCCTCCCAAAGCACGTGGCGTGATCCCTTGGGTCCTCTTTATCTTGGCGCTAGAGAGCACTCCCGTTCCTCCTGACATCCAACTGGCTTTTCGTTGCGTAACATTCTGCATATCATTATCAGACTGCCCAGGAGTTCATACGACTTGCCATTTTATCAAACGGGGAACACTTCCCACTATAGCCACGGGAGTCACAGAAAAATTGGTTTTGAAAAGCGTTACCTTTTGGAACAGCCTT
>JAQTRE010000236.1 GCA_028711995.1 Dehalococcoidia bacterium
AGTCGAGGCATGGTGCAAGAGCAGAAACAATCTGAATGCCAAGATCAATTGGCATTTCACCATAGATGACGCCAGGGTAAAATTGAGACGCCTTTATCCGTCAATCATTACGTGACATGACACTAGCCTTTATTGCGTCACTTTTCTCTCGGTGTTATGCCCCCGTGTCTGGCTATCCGGGACATATAATTCCCTGGGGAGTTTCTCACCCTTTGCTCAAATTTTGTTGTTCGAAGTATAACACCGGAAAATAAGCTAAGTCAACATAGAGTGACTGAAAAATGACCGAAAATGGCAAAATATGGTAGACTATGATTTGTATAGTGCATAAAGATAGCATGGCTCGTGTGGTAATTCCTGGGGTGTCATCCGGGTGGAGCCTGGCAATGGCACCCGTCCCGGTGGCCAATCCAGGAAGAATATTCAATTGAAATCGGGATGCTGAGCGCGTAAGATGTGAGTGGTCAGGAAGATAAATTGGAAGGACGAAATTCAATGAAACAATCCGTAGCCGGGACTCTCGACGATCTAGATTTGGCGCTGATGAGAGAGATGGAGATCAATGCCCGGCAATCTTATTCCGAGCTTGCCGGGAAATTGGGGACAAGCTCCACTACTGTTTTGCGGAGACTGCAACGTCTCCAGGAGCAAGGCATCATTAGATTCGCAACCATAGCGGACGTCGGTGCTCTGGAGTATCGGATCCTGGTTATAATGTGTCTTAACGTTCGCCCCGGCACGGTGGATGACACAGCGCATCGGCTGACTTCTTACACCGCCGTGAAACACGTCTTCATGACCGCCGGCCGATATGACATCATTGTCTGGGCGTATTTTCGAAACTCCAAGGAGTGGCTGAATTTCTTTTCGGACGGCTTGGGTGCCATCCCAGAGGTGACAGAAGTGGAAACCATTGTGGTCCAGAAGCCGATGAAGAACTCGTGGAAGTACTTGGGAGCCGATGATAGGATTTTGGAGCGACCCGACACGAACCGTAATCTCGATGCCGTTGATCTGGCGCTGATCAAAGAACTGGAAATTGAGCCCAGAGAAACGATCAAGGAACTTGCCCGGAGGATTGGTATCAGTGCCAACGGCACAAGCCGCAGGCTGCAGACGCTCATCGATGGAAAAGTCCTCCGGATCGTCAGTATTCCCAATCTACCTGCCCTGGGATACAACGTTAGCGCGACGTTACTGATCAAGATAAATCCCGGAAATATCAATACTGTGGCCAACCAATTGACGGGGCATCAGACTATCAAGAGCGTAGCCATCGTTTCCGGAAGCTTCAACCTCTTCGCGTATGCGGATTTTCGTGATCTTGGGGATATGTATGACTTCATGAGGAATGAGCTGGGAAAAATTCCGGGTGTCATACGCCACGAAAGTATGATTACGTTGAGCATTGCGCAGATGTCGTTCGATTTGGTCAGGAACTCTGATCAAGTGGTTAGAGTTCCACCGGATCAGACATTCTGATGGCTTGGTGTTGTGCGCTCAACCTTTGGTTTGAAGACAACCGATGGCCTCATCTGTTTGTCATAGGAGAAGCCAACCGCCTCGATCCCCTGACCGTATTTAGTCCACATTTCATCGATAGGACCGGCGTCCAGTGCTCTCATGGGACAGGCGGCCACACATATGGGGAGCTTATTCTCTGTCCATCGATCCGCACAGAGATCGCATTTCTGCATTTGGGCGTTCTCCTCGGCGCCGAACTGAGGAGCGTTGAAGAGGCATGCCTCAAAGCACATCCCGCAACTGTCTCTGCCCAGACAGTCCTCTCTATTCACCACCACAATCCCATCTTCCTGTCTCTTGGTAATGGCATTGGCCGGACACACGTCCATGCAGGCCGGAGCGGCACAGTGATGGCAGGAAGTCGATAGAAAGGCCACGAAAACATCGGGGTAGCGCCCCTTCTCAAAGGTTTCCACCTTTCTCCATGATACCGGACCCGCGGGGATATCATGCCAGTCCTTGCAAGCTACCACACAGGTATAACAGCCGGTGCACCGTGTCTGGTCGAAATAGAATGCCAGTTGCATCTTGATTCTCCTCAACTTTCCGATTGGGATCACCCGTCTGGAACGCTCAAAGGCGCGCTCCCATCCGAAATCGATACATCGGTTGACACGATTTGCCTACCGGGCCCCAGGTGGCGTAACGAGTTTGCCCTCCTCAATGAAGGTGTAGGATATCTTGAGGAAGCTTATCTTCCACAGGCCCTGTTCTCTCAGATATTCTTCGTGATACAAGAAACCTGTCTTGGTTACTTTCTGCGCTTTGGCGTCAATTTTGGGGACCTCACCCATCCATGTGGCCTCGGCGGTATTGTCTCCCGTGATTTCGATCTCGGGACTGAAGCCTCTGGGAAAAGTGGTGCCGGCAGGCGCTCCCGGGCCGACGACGGTTTGATACAGTTTGGCAACGGCTTGCTTCCCTTCGGCCTGAAGGGTGGGACGGCCGAAATCCACCCGAGAATTTTCCGAAAACAGATCAACGATTTCATTGACCAGCCCTTCGCGAACAAAGCGCCAGTACTTGTATCGCAGCTTTCTGATATTTTCAAAGTGGGTATGCACTTTACTCAACCATATACCATATGTTGTGGATGGCCTCCTACGATCATTTGACGCGGCACGGGGGCACAAGCTATTGCCTGCTCCATCAGGCGGTAGAAGAGTAAACCTCGT
>JAQTRE010000237.1 GCA_028711995.1 Dehalococcoidia bacterium
GGTCTCCGGATTGATGCCCGCGTGGGCCGCTTCCAAGATTCCACCGGCCGAGGCCATGCGCACACCGGCGCCGGCCGCGGGAAGAAGACTGCTGCTGGAACGCATTTTTCCTTTTCTGAAGAAACTGTCCTCTCTATGGAAGATTCCGCTGCGCAACATCTTCCGCAATCGAAGACGCAGCCTTTATACCGCCATCGGCGTTACCTTCGGGGTCAGCCTGATCCTCATTTCGGCCGGCATGATCGATTCCCTCGATGAACTGATGAGCTTCATGTTCGACAAGGTCCAGCGGTATGACGCCCGGATCGAATTCGCCCAACCGCAGCCTTCCGCCATCGCCGAAGAGATCGGCCAATGGGAAGGGGTGGAAAAAGTGGAACTGATGATCGAAGCCCCTACCCGGATGGACTTTGGAGGGGAAACGTACACCACGCTCACTCTGGCCTTCCCCACCAATGGCGATCTGCGAGGTATGTACACTCCGTCCAATAAGGAACTCCACCCCGAAAATCAAGGAATTCTGCTGAGCGAAGGCCTCAAGAATACACTCCATATCCGTACCGGAGACCTGCTTGGTCTGACATTTCCCTGGGGGCAAACGCAGCAAGAGGTCACCGGATTCGTCAAGGAACCCATGGGCAGCTTCGGATACATGTCGCTGGAGAAGATGCAACAACTGGGATCGGGAGCAGACATGATCACCGGAGCATTGCTGAAGGTCCCGGCTGAATTCGAAAATGCCATCAGGGAAAAGGCTTACGCTTTGGAAGCCACCGCCTCGGTGGAACTGACATCCGAAACCCGAAGTGACATGGACGCGATGATGCAAGCCGGAAGTGCCATGCTGTGGATCATGCTTCTTTTCGGCGCTGTGCTCGCCATGGCCATTGTCTTCACCACCGTCACGGTGAACATTCTGGAGCGGGGCCGGGAAATCGCCACCATGCGAACCCTGGGAGAATCCACCCGTCGCATCGGCCTGATGATCACCATTGAGAATCTTCTGCTGGGACTGGGCGGGCTGCTCCCCGGAATCCTCATGGGATACCTGATCGCGCTCTACTTCTTCAGCATGTTCCAGGGCGACATGTTCTCCATGGATCTGGTGATACACAGGCAAACCTATGGGATGACCATGGGGATCGTCATCTTGATCATGCTCCTCTCGCAGCTTCCCGGCGTCCGCAGCCTCAGCCGGCTGGACCTGGCAAAAGCCACCAAACAGCAGGCAAGCTGAACCCGAAAAAGATTCTATCGATGGTTTGTCTGGCACATGATCAGAGAACCCTTAATTGAAAGCACAAAGTGGCCTGTGCTATAATTGGCCACGAATTGTTTGGCTAGGAGGAATCATGAGCAGCGTTACTTTGATAACAGAAAATATCTACCGAATCGATGCTCAACTGGCCGGAGCGCAGATGCCTGCCGTATCCTACCTCATCGCAGGAAATCCGGCCGCGCTCATTGAGACGGGCCCGACCAGTGCTGCCCCGGCCCTGTTGGATGCGCTACGTCAGATCGGACAGGACCCGACAAAAATCGCCTTTATCATCCCCACTCATATTCATATCGATCACGGAGGAGGTGTGGGATATCTGGGCCAACAATGGCCCGGGGCCAAAATCGTGCTGCATGAGCAAGGGGCCCCCCATCTACTGGAGCCCTCCAAACTCATCGCCGGCACCAAACGAGCCTTTGGGGACCAGTTCGAGGAGACTTTTGGCCCCATACTGGCGGTAGCCCAGTCACAAGTAATCCCCGTGAAAGGCGGCGAGACGTTATCCCTGGGAAATCGAGAGCTGAAGATCATCGATACCCCGGGGCATGCGCCCAACCACATCAGCGTGTATGACAGCGCCAGCCGTGGCCTTTTCTGCGGCGAAGCTCTCGGATTGCCGCTGGGAGAGACCGGCTTTGTTCTGCCCACAGCCATACCGCCGAACTTCGATCTGAAGGCAGCACTCGAAACCATTGAGAAGGCAGAGAAGCTCGCCCCGGCGATCCTCTTCTATTCTCACGATGGCGTCAGTCGCGACGTTAAGAATCGCCTCCAGGCAGCGCGTACCACCACCCGAAGAGCCGGAGACCTGGTACTCTCCGGCCTCAAGAGCGGAGAGAAGTTTGAGCAAGTTCTGGAAAGGGTCTCACAGGGATTAGCCCAGGACGGACTTCCCGTCTCCGGGCTTGATTTCAGTGCGATGGTAGGAGGCTATATGCTCTATTTCCAGAAAGAGTTCCAAAAAGGAAAACCCGCTTAGACAGCGAAATTGCCACCGCTGAGGACACAGAGAGCACGGAGAACTCAATAGTCTCTCTCCTCTCTGTGATCTCTGTGGTGAAACCCCTTTCCGATTTGCAGCAAATACCTCTCCAACGCAAGGCTATTTGGTTGTCAATGCCAACCGCAAAAGGTAGAATCTAAGCACACCCCCTCTGAGGCACACCATGTATGTACTTGGAACCGCCGGACACGTAGATCACGGTAAATCGACTCTGATCAAAGCTCTCACAGGCATCGATCCGGATCGCCTGGCGGAAGAGAAAGAGCGAGGCATGACCATTGACCTCGGCTTTGCCTGGCTCAAGCTACCCAGCGGTCGAGAGGTCAGCATCGTCGATGTTCCCGGACACGAACGGTTTGTCAAAAATATGCTGGCCGGGGTCGGAGGAATTGACCTGGCGCTGTTGGTCATCGCC
>JAQTRE010000238.1 GCA_028711995.1 Dehalococcoidia bacterium
CCAGGCCATCTTGCTCCAGATGCTTGGATTACATCTGCCCCAGAGAATGAGGATTTACAAAAATGTAGTGTAGACTTTACGCTCGGGAGAACCACCTCCCAGATTCAAAACTGCGGAAGTTGGGTTAAGCTTTCTGTAAAGCTTTACTGCCTCCTTGCCATTCTGTGCCATGCCAATCACATTATGCCCGGCACTTTCCACGATGTACTTCAATGAACCCCTCATAAAAGCCGCGTCATCTACAATCATTATTTTTGCCATTAGCCGGCCCTCCCTTTTGTTGGTTTCCTTTTCAGATTTGTTGGCTGCCTGGTGTCCGGAGCTTTGCTTTCAGATGCGTTCGGAACTTTCTTAGGTTTTTTCGCCGGTTCTTCAACATCGGCCGAATTCGAGGTTTCTTCGCCTTCTTTGAGTATTTGATCGATTTTGCCCAGCTCGATCAACTCAGTGCCGCTCAACACCTTATCCACATCCAGCAGAATAACCACTCTGTCGTCCAGCATTCCCACACCTGTCATATAGTCTCTTGATACGGCTGTGGTGGTTGATTCAGGCAGCTTTTGCACCTTCTCGTTCGGAATCTTGATGACTTCCTCCACAGAGTCCACGATGATTCCGACGGGGAATGTGCCCAGTTCCACTACAATCACACGGGTATCCTCATCGTGTTCCCTGGATTGGAAGCCGAGCTTCTTACGAAAATTGACAACCGAAGCCAGCCTTCCGCGAAGGTTCATGATGCCCTCAATATAGGACGGGGCATTAGGAACTTCCGTTATGGGCAGTATTCTGTCTATCTCCTGAACCCTCACTGCCTGGATACCGAATTCCTGTGACTTGGCCTTGAAAACAAGGTGTTGGTCCAGCTCTAAATCTTCTTCTTCGATATCATCTTTTACGGCTTCGTCTATCATGGCTCGATCCCCCTTCGCAACGAAATCCCAAGATGTTCAAACCCTTGCCCGGACAGGCGTTTTCGCTGCCTTTTTGGGTACGCTCTTTGAGATGTTCTTTGCCTTCCCTGTAACTGACATAGGGGCCGATCTGGCTGGGCCGACCTCTTCTTCAATAGTGAAGCGCCCTACTGTTTGCTGGAACCTTTGAGACATATCCGCCAGTGTTGTCGATACAGTAGTGAGTTCCTGCATATTCGAAAGAAGGGTCTTGGTACTGTCTGCCAGTTGAGAGCCGCTGGTTGACGTGTCGGCAGCAATACCGCTTATCTTATCCAGGCTCTGCGAGATGGTATCGATGCTCCTCTTCTGCTCAGCAGCAGCCACTGCGATTTCCTGGGCTTCCTTGGCAATCTCTCCAACTGAGCGGTTGATATCTGAAAACGCTCCTGAAGTCTGCTCAATCGAACGCTGTCCCAATTCAACGTTCTCCGCCATCGTGTTAATCGTAGTGACCGTCTTTGCAGTCTCTTTCAGAATAGACTGAATCAAATCCGAAATGCTTTTGGCCTGGGTCTTGCTATCGGCAGATAGCGTCTTGACCTCCTCAGCCACAACCGCGAAGCCTTTTCCTTGCTTACCGGCGCGCACTGCTTCGATTGCCGCGTTAATGGCCAGGATATTGGTTTGGGTGGCGATATCTCGAATGATGTCGATTACCTCTTGAATCTGTTCACTGCTCTGGCTGAGCGAATTGATTCTCTCCACAGACTCTTTGGAGCCTTCGAGCATCAAGGTGGTGTTTTTGATGGTTTCATCCATACCCTCACTACCTGCAGCCGCAGCTTTGTTACCTGCTTCGGACATTTGCCTCATATTCTCAGCGCGAGTAGTCGTTATTGAGGCAGTTTCCCCAACCCCCTCGCTTTCTCTGGACGCTTCAGCTATTTGTTGTGCTTGTGTTTTGGCGCCCTCGGCAATTGCCTCCACCGACTTTGAGAATTGTGTAACTAAGGCATTCATCTCCTGACCGGCGCTCACCAGATTCTGTGAGATTTCTCCAACACTGGTCCCCGCCTCAGTCAACTCGGTTACAATGCCGCGCAGGCTCTCTATCGTTCCGTTAATGCCGTCAACCATAGAGGCAAATTCGCCAGAAGCTTCAGCCTCAACCGATCTCGTCAGATTTCCACTGCCTACCATGGTCATAACACTGTTGATATCCCCGATAACCGCGCCAAGATTATCCACCATGTTATTGATGGTATCCTTCAGTTCCAGAATCTCGCCCATTGCCTCAACCGTGATCTTACGCGAGAGGTCTCCCTGGGCCACGGCGGTGGTCACCTCGGCGATATTCCTCACCTGGCTGGTCAGATTGCCGGCCAGCATATTGACATTGTCGGTCAGTTCCTTCCAGGTGCCGCCTACCCCCTTGACCTCGGCCTGTGCTCCAAGCTTGCCTTCAGTGCCCACCTCTCTGGCCACCCGGGTTACTTCCGCGGCAAAGGCGCTCAGCTGGTCCACCATGGTGTTGATGGTGTTCTTTAACTGCAGAATCTCGCCCATTGCCTCGACGGTGATCTTTCGCGAGAGGTCTCCCTGGGCTACGGCGGTGGTTACCTCGGCGATATTCCTCATCTGATTTGTCAGGTTGGATGCCATCATATTGACCCTTTCGGTCAGTTAGATCGGAAGAGCA
>JAQTRE010000239.1 GCA_028711995.1 Dehalococcoidia bacterium
AAACCCAGTATCATCCGCTTCATTGGCTTAAAAGGACGACTGTAGCAATTCTAAGGCATCGTCTCTATCCTGATTGTGAGTATAGAGGCTGTGAAAAAACATGTCAACCAAAACCGAGCAGAACCTGTCAATCGGCTTTTTCAGTCGGCAGGTTTCGAGAGGGTGAAGAGACACTTCCCTTCCGGGGGCCTGCCCTCGACCAGATCGGGGGGTTGGGGGTGTCCCCCAGATTCCCTTTTTCCCCCATGATTGGGGGCATGGGGGTTGATCAGGATTTCATCAGAGCCTCTTTGATTTGCAGCCGGTGGGCAGCGTATAATGAAAGTGCGCAGGCATTCGGGAACCATTTCATTCCGAGCGGCGATTTATGGCATGGAGAACAAGTAATGAGCGTCATTGATTCGATCGGCAATACTCCGATGGTGGAGTTGACCAATGTATACCAGAACGGACGGGTTCGCATTCTGGCCAAGCTGGAGGGGGGCAATCCCGGGGGCTCAGTGAAGGATCGCACTGCTCTTTACCTGATCAACGACGCCATCCGGTCGGGGAAGCTGGTCGGGGGCAAGACGATTCTTGAGCCTACATCAGGGAACACAGGGATCGCCCTGGCGATGATCGGTGCAGCCATGGGGTACAAGGTGAAGCTGACCATGCCCGAATGCGTCAGTATGGAAAGGCGGCGCACCATCGAGGCTTTCGGGGCCGAGATTGTCCTGACCCCCGGATGTCAGGCTACGGACGGAGCGATCATCCGGGCGCATCAGATCGTGGAAGAAGAGCCGGATCGATACTACATGCCCAACCAGTTCGATAACGAAAGCAATGTTCTGGCTCACTATGAGACAACCGGCCCGGAGATATTCGACCAGACGAATGGCGAAGTGGACGTGTTTGTCGCCGGAATCGGCACATCGGGAACCCTGATGGGGATTTCAAGGTGTCTCAAGGAGAAGAAGCCCTCGGTGCGGATTATTGGGGTCGAACCGACCATTGGGCATACCATCCAGGGGCTCAAGAACCTGGAGGAAGCCATCGTGCCCAAAATCTACCGGCGCAACGCCCTCGATGAGAAAATCACGGTGCAGGATGAAGAGGCCTTTGACACCGCCAGGGTGCTGGCAGCACGGGAGGGGTTATTCCTCGGTATGTCCAGCGGGGCGGCGATGGCGGGAGCGCTCAAAATTGCCAGAGAGATGGATTCCGGTACCATTGTGGTGTTGTTCCCCGATAGAGGGGATCGGTATTTGAGCACCTCGCTGTTTATGTCTATCTGCGCCAAGTGTCCGCCATAGACGCGGTCAAGTGAATCATCAAAACAGAGATCAAAGGGCCCGCTGTATCAGGCAAAGTTTCGTGTCTTCTGGACGATAGGAATTTCAAACGCGGATTCAATCAGTGTCCCCAATTTTTGCTAGATAGTCATCTTCAGTGTCACCCTGAGCACACCAGCCTCTCTTGCCGTCGAAGTCGACTTGCCAAAAATGATACAACCCCCCGGTTCCTTTTGGAACCCCATAGAAGGGCCCGCCCACTATCGTCCCTTTTTCGCCATCAAAAACATGATATCCAGTACTCGCCAGATTCGGTGGAGACTCTCTGACCTGTAACCCCAGCGCTCCAGTATTCTGAACTGCAACGTCATCTCCAATGTCAAATCTAGTCGATGGCGCGAAGTCCCTCTCACGTAGATAACTCAAAGCCGACCAACCCTCCACACCATTCTCCCACCGAATGCGATACCGGTGTTGACCATCCCAATAAGCGGGCCCTTCTATTATTACACCTATACTGCCGTCAGCCATCTCTTCAACAATATCACTGCACGGATTGGGGCTCCTCACATTGAGCCCATGATCGAAAGTGTCATATGCCTCAACAAGTGAAAATTTCTCAACCGTTGTTGAAAACTCCCCTAACCTGACGAAATTCACACAGCCGATGGTGAGGCCTTTGGTGCCATCATAGAATTCACCGGTGGCATCAGTTATTTCAACATAGGAATCAGGTCCGACATCAAAATTCCAGCGCCCTAGATATTGTTCGATCCATTGGTTGGTCTCGCTGAACTGATCGACGAGGACAACCTCTTCCCCATCGGCGTATCCAATCGTAACCGGTACTCTTCTAGACGTGTCCACACATGCAAAGAAGCCAACATAAATATCATAGCTCCCCGGCTGTGAAAGATAGGGTTGAAATTTTGCCCACCCATCAGGAGCAGATGGGCCCGTGCCCATTCCGCCCACGTAGGTTGAAATGTAACCGTGTGATTCCCAGACATGCGGATACCAACTCGATACACCGGAATTGGTGCCTTCCGTGAACCACGGCGCTGAAGCCATCACTGTGATAGCCGTTTTCTCCTTGATCACATTACTGCTAGCGCTGGCCTGAGAATCTCCGGCGGGGGAATCTTGCCAAAAACCATTCAACGCCAAAACAACAACACAAATAGAAATGATGGCGTCCCTGCAAAAAGCCGGTATCGGAATTCTGATTGAGTCACCCTGATATTATGCTGCGAAGTTTAAAGTCTGAGTGAATCGGCTGGCGGGTCGAATTTAGCGCCAAAACAAGCGCC
>JAQTRE010000240.1 GCA_028711995.1 Dehalococcoidia bacterium
CTTCGACGAGATCGGTTCGACGCGTCTGCTCACTGATACCAGTGGTAACGTCACTGACAAATACTGCTATGATGTTTATGGCGCTACTATCGCCCACAATTGCTCCACTGGATCGGCTAGCCAGCCCTATCAGTATGTGGGTAAGTTGGGTTATTATACCTATTACCAAGAACCGGACTTTGGTCTCCTGCAACTCGGGTTGAGGTATCTTGAGCCAGAGACAGGAGTGTTTACGCAAAGGGACATCGCGCATCGTGTCGCGACAAGTTCTTATCTCTATGCGGACAACCAGAGTTTGGTGCTCGTAGACCCGAAGGGTATGCTGCCGACGATCTCGTGCTCGAAGAAAAGTGATCCAAAAGGCAAAGTCAAGAAGTCAATAGGGCGGATATGCAACGCGCTGAAGAAAGGCAAAATGAATAAATGCGGAGGCTGCGATTCCGACCCGGACAAGCTGAAATGTCTGAAGGAGTTCTGCTCGCAGGGAAAGATTGAGTGCGACGGGCATTGGTGTAGGACCGATAGCGAGACGTGCGGTTGGGGAGTCGATGCTGATGGAGGCTACAATCCAGGCGGCAAGATCGATATCTGTATGAAGAATGGAGCCGATGATCCGGCAAAATGTGATAACGCGAAGTGCGCAACAGGCCAGCCGCTTACTCTGACTATACTTCATGAGATGATGCATTTGTGTGGGAATATGAATGATGATGACAGCCGTCCAAATAGCGCTGACAACCAAGCGGCCGATTGCATACGTAAAGCCTTACAGTGAGTTGCGGATGTTTCTGAGAAGGAGGACTAAGAACCATGAGAATTGCCGTTATGATAATGGCTGTAGTTGCTGTGACGCTTGCGACATCTGGCAGACAGTGCACTTCCGTGGGTAGTCCCGTCGCAGATGGTGCTCTCAAGCCTATTCTTTCCTCCACGACAGCGGAATGGAAGAAGGGCACTCAACTCGACCTAGTCTTCATGGTCCTTAACGATTCTGCCAAGACTGTCTCTGTCGACGGCAGAATGTCTTGGCCAGGCAACATTCTACTGTGGGTAAGGCTGCCTGATGGAAAAACTATGCTGGCTAGGCGCGGTCTGGTGAAGATGAAACTCCTTACGGCAGACGGAATCATCAGACTACAACCAAGTCGCTTGCATGGACGTAAACTGGCGATTCAACCGGAAGCCGACGAACGTTTCGCCGAGCCTCTGAAAAAACTATGTCCCGGCACATATACATTCTGGGTTGAGTTTCATGGAGCAGGTGCGGCTTCACTGGGATGCAGAGAAGTGTCGCTGAAGTCCAACGAGTTGCCGATAACTGTCCCATGATTCGGACAAACACACCCGATGAGAAATACGTAGGAGGTCATGTAGATGAATATCCGCATCGCAACTGGCTTGGTTGTAGTCTTGTCTCTGATGAGTCCGGTATTCGCCGACGGGATTCAGAAACCGCCAGTGCCATTGATGTCTCGAACTATGATGATGTCAGTCAGAATGATCATTCGGCCGCTGCCGGAGTTGGCCGTTGATACCGTAAGCAATCAGATACAGCTAACGCCCGACCAGAAACAGAAACTGCTGGCCGTGCTAGACAAGTCAGAGCAAACGATGGGACCCTTGGCAGAGCAGTACCTTAAGTCACTTGAGGCGGTGCGTTCCGCACTATTTGCCCCAGATAAGGACGGCGTCCGGCTTCGTGAAGCGACAGACAAGGCTGCGAGAGCAGAGGCCGCAGTTGTATCGGCGGAGATCGACTTCTGGACTCAGGCAAAGACAATCCTCACTGATGACCAATTGGCGAAGCTGCAAGAAGCCCTTGGCAAGCTTTCGGCACGCACTGGCCCGCCAACTGCTCAAACACCATCTGTCTCGCCCGGGCCGAGCCCTGTTGCACCAGCGACCGTGGTCCCAGAGTAAAGCGAGCAGGCGGTGCCTGAAGATTGAGACGGGTGGCTAGGGCCGACCTAGCCACCCGTCTGCTCTTTGTAGTCGAGAATGGGAATTGGAGGCAATTCTATAGAACGCCTCGGATCCCTCAGAGCGAAGCCAATGGGCAAAGATCCGGGATTGTGCTACTATAGAATAGCAGTTGATATACAACGTGTGTTCGAACTCTATTACCTTTGTGCAGCTAGGAGTGATTGTGAAATCGTTCAAGGTAAGGATAGTCGTGTACCTGCTGTGTGTGCTGACGCTGCTGTCCCTGTTCTGGCTGCATGTAAACAGCATCAAGCGTCACAGTGCGCATGAGCAGCAGTGGAGTGTTCTTACTGATGCGGCTCTCAAATGCGTGAGTCGGGGGGACTACAACCGAGCTGTACGTCAATTGAGCGCAGCCCTAGAAAACGCCAAGAGTCGTCACGATGAACCCGAAATCGCTTGCAGTTTGCATAACCTAGCCGCGGCGTACCGAGTGCTCGGAGACAACGCGAAGGCAGAGACTTCCTGCCGACAAGCATTGATTTCGCTTGAGAGGCTGTCGGGCGAGAACCGAAAGTCATTGCCA